>SKLK01000272.1 GCA_007123265.1 Kiritimatiellia bacterium | reverse complement strand
TGGACCTGCCGCCACAGCAGGTGATGGTGGAAATATTGATTGCCGAGCTGACCATGGGAAAGACACTGGATATCGGTGTCGAATGGTCGGCTATCGAGCAACCTGCGGAAGGACGAACCACAATGATCGGTCGCAGCCGACCGGGGCAGGACGATACATTAAATGCCATACTGGACGGCGTATTCCCTGAGGGCCTTACCGTCGGCGTTGCCCGTGGTTTGTATATGGATGCACAAGGGCGCTTGGTGCCGCGGGTGCCGTTCCTGCTGCGAGCCATGGCCGAGGATCGCGACGTGAAGATCCTGTCAAACATCCCACTTTGGGCGCAAAACAACATGGAAGCCAGTGTCAGTGTCGTGGATAACATTCCGATTCTGAGTTCCACCATTGAGGGTGGCGCGGGCACGGCGCGCGATGTGATTCAAAATATCGAGCGCATGGATGTGGGCATTCAATTGAAAGTCACACCGTACGTTAATCCCGACAACGAAGTCCGGATGCAGTTGAATCCGATTATTGAGGCCATTATCGATAGTGGACCGCCGGATCGCCCCTTCACGCCGACCATTGCGCGGCGGGAAGTGGATACCACGGTGACGATTCCCGACAAAGCGACGGTCGTAATCAGTGGCTTAATGCGTGAAGACCGGGTTACAACCGTGTCGAAGGTCCCGTTCCTCGGTGATATTCCGCTTTTGGGGCGTCTGTTTCGGCGTGATGTGGACCGAACCCAGCGGACAAACCTGCTGATCTTCGTCACGCCGCACATTGTCACGGACTTGGACTCCGCCATGGCAATGCGCGACAGCTGGGAGCGGCAGACCCTGATCGACCGGCATGGCGGTGCTATTTCGTTGCCGGCTTCGCCCGGAACCGTTCCCCCGGACGACGCGCAGCCTGAATAGGCAATGATAAGGCATGGCTATGCACTGGGTTGAATATCTGACGGCAGCGGGGAAAATTACGGTTGATCAAGGCGATGCGGCGTTGGCGGCCACGCAAGACGAACCGACCGACCGCCGCATTGGCGACTGGCTGGTCAGCGAGGAAGGCTGTGCGGAATCGGATGTGCTGGAGGCCTTGGGGCAGCATTACGGGATTCCCTTCATGGCCCATATTGACGAAGCCGAGCTGGATTCTTCACTGGTTCGCCAGCTCCCGGTTGATTGGGCGCGCAATCGGTTGATGCTGCCCGTACGTCGGGAGGGGCGGGTGATGGCGTTATCCACCGATCCCGGACAGGCCCAGGATTTGGATGATTTGGCCCTTTTGCTCGATGAAGAGTTAAGCATGGTGCTGGCACCGCGCGAGCAGATTCAGCGGGCGATTGAATATTGTTATTACCATAAGCAGGATGAGACGGACGCCTTCTTGCAGCAACTGGCTCCCGCGGAACCGACGGGAGCGGTCGCAGATACCGAGTCGGAGGATTTGCTGCGGATGGGGGATCAGGCCCCGGTCACGCAGCTGGTCAACCTTGTCTTGCTGGATGCCATGAAGAGCGGGGCCTCGGATATTCACATCGAACCCTACCACCATTCGTTGCGCATGCGATTCCGCATCGACGGCATCCTCTACGAACGGTCGCCGCCACCGAAACACATGCAGGCGGCGCTGGTTTCACGACTCAAGGTAATGGCGCACTTGGATATTGCCGAAAAGCGGATGCCCCAAGACGGCGCGGCACGGGTGCGCGTCGGCGAGCGTGAAATCGATATCCGCACCTCGACGGTACCGGTCGCCGATGGCGAACGAATCGTGTTGCGACTTTTAAATCGTGAAGCAACCTTGCTGCCCTTGGCGCATCTGGGGATGGCCGACGGGATGCGCAAACAATTTCAGCGCTTACTGCTTGAACCGTTCGGCGTGATATGGGTCACGGGCCCGACCGGCAGCGGCAAGACCACGAGCCTTTACGCCGCGCTGCAGGAGCTGGATACCAAGCGATTGAACGTGATCACGGTGGAGGATCCGGTGGAGTATCAGTTGCCGACAATTAGCCAGATCAGTATCAATCCCAAGATTGGCCTCACGTTCGCACGCGGCTTGCGCCATATCCTGCGCCAGGATCCCGACGTGATTCTTGTCGGCGAAACGCGGGACACGGAAACCGCCGAAATCGTCGTCCGCTCCTCGTTAACCGGCCATTTGGTATTTAGTACCCTGCACACCAACGATGCCTTATCGGCGCCCGCCCGCCTCGTCGATATGGGCATTGAGCCCTACATGGTGGCCGCGGCCACACGCGCGGTCATGGCCCAGCGTCTGGCGCGAAGATTGTGCGCGGCGTGCCGACAGCCGACCGGGTTAACCGACGACCTGCGGCAGCGATTGGGCCCCCGCGCCGATACGTTGGGCGCAGCCCCGTTCTGGCAAGCGAATGCCGACGGATGCCCCGCCTGTACGGAAGGGTACAAAGGTCGGGTAGGGATCTTCGAACTGTTAGAGGTCAACGCCACTGTCCAAGAGCTGATTCGCAGTGGTGCTTCCCTGGGCGCGCTGCGTGCGGCGGCAAGTGAGCGGCAGATGACGACATTATTGGACGACGGTTTGGACAAGGTCGCGGCAGGGATGACGAGCATTGAGGAACTCATGCGCGTGGTCGGAATGGGCGCCGATGAGAACGTTTGAGTACAAAGGGTTCAACCATGCCGGTCAAAGCGCACGCGGATTGATTCAAGCCCTCGACCTTAAAGATGCGCGGGAGCGACTAGCCCACCAAGGCGTGTTGGCCGAATCCGTGGCGGCCGCCGGACAACGCAAGCGCTGGGTATGGCGTCGGCGTGAAGTCTTATTCGGTTTGGACATTCGCGCGGCGTTTTATCGGGAAATGGCGTCAATCCTTCATGCGGGCCTTTCCCTTTCCAAGGCGCTGGGGTTGTTGATGGATGCCCCCGAGATGGGGACCAATCGTCCGGTGATCGCCGGTATCCGGGACCGGATCGGGGAGGGCATCACACTGGCGGACGCCGTTGGACAAGCGGGTCCCCGGGTCAGTGGCTTTGAGCAGGCGGTCATTCAAACCGGGGAACGTTCAGGCCAACTGGACACAGTGCTGAACCGGCTGGCCGACTTCCTGGAAGAGGAGCGTGAGCTGCGGGACCGGCTGATCAGCGCAATGATCTATCCGGCCATCATCCTGATCCTAAGCCTGGTTGTGGGCATCGGATTGTTGGTGTTCATGCTGCCGGCGTTTCGCGAGCTGCTACTGGAAAGCGGTGTTGCCTTGCCATGGATTACGCGTGCGGTGATGACGGGCGCAGCGGTGGCGGCTTGGGGGTTGCCTGTTCTGGCCATCGCGATGCTTGGCGGCGGCGTCTGGGCCCGCCGCACATGGCGGCAATCGCCCGAATTTCGTGTTTGGTGTGATCGCATGACGCATCAATTACCTTTGCTGCGCTCATTCCGCCGCGTCCTGGTGAACGTCCGTTTTACCCGCACCTTGGCCATGCTGCTGAATAGTGGACTACCCTTGCTGGAAGCGTTGGATCAAGCGGCTTATGCCAGCGGCAGCCCGTGGTTGATGGTGCTGATGCAAAAGGAAATTGAGGCGGTGCGGCATGGATCCACCTTGGCCGATGCGCTGGCCCGAATTCCGCCTCTCGCCGGGACCTTGCCGGGGTGGACGCGGGCGGGTGAGGTCAGTGGTGATCTGGCCGGTATGTTGAACCACGCGGCCCAGCGCAGCCAGGCCCAATGGAATCGTCGCATCACCCGGACCATGACGATGGTCGAATCGGTTCTGGTGATCTTTGTCGGCGTGTTCGTGTTCGTGTTGGCCTTGGCGATCGTGTTGCCGATCTTGTCGGTCAATCAGGCGCTTCAGTAAGCGGATGCATCACCCGCTGGCGCTGGCGATAGCTGGCCCGCTGCTGGTATCCCGCCATTTCCGCCAGTTTCACGGCCTGCTCAAAATGCCCGCCCATACGCTCGGGCTGATGCGAATCCGATCCGAACGAAATGGGGATCCCCCGCTCATTCGCCCATGTGAGAATGGAGAGGGAAGGGTAGGGCTCGGACGGTCCATGGATGAAGCCGGAGGTGTTGATTTCGATGCCCATTTGAGCGTCCGCAATCGCGTCCAAGGCCGGCTTGACCACCGCTTCAACGATCTGCGGATCGGGCGCCGGTCCAAATCGTTTGGGTAAATCCAGATGGGCGACGACATCATACAAGCCGGTCTTAACCAGTAACTGTATTCGGGCGAAATACGCGGCCCACGTCGAGGCCGGATCGTCCCCTGTCCAGATCGGCGTCACCGCGTGATCACGTTCGCGTTCGTAGCGCAGAAAGTGGACCGAACCCAATACATAATCGAAAGGATGCGTATCAAGCCATTCCTCCAGAAACGCCTCGCAGCCATCGTAATAGTCGGCCTCAATCCCCAGCAGCACCGTGATCCCCTCGAGAGCGCGTGCCGCTTCCACCCATTCGCAATAGAGTGGAAATTCGTCCAGCGCCATGCGGATGCCCGGGGTAAATGGTTCCGGCGCCGGGGCATGTTCCGTGCAGGCGATTTCCGTGATGCCTTTCGCCAATGCGGCCCGGGCGTAATCGATCGGTTCGCCCTCCGCATGTTTACACAGATGCGTATGGCAATGATAATCCGGCGGTAGTGTAGATGTGCGTGTCATAGGCGGGCACCATAGAGTGCCCCTTGGCCCTTGTCAAACGGTCAACGCCATTTGACATGCCGCAGACATTCGCCTAGCCTCCCCCATATGAAATCATGGGTCATGTATGGTGGTATGCTGGTCTTGATCGGCCTGCTGATGGGCTGTGGCCGTGCGCCGGCGGAACGGGTGGAGTGGCATGATTTGATTCGCGACTTGCTCGATACCGATCGCATCGCCCGGATGGATACGCGCACCGCCTTTCTGGTGTCCTCCTCCGATCCCACCGGCGGCAACGACGACTTCAATCAATACCTGCGGCCTGGTCCGGACGGGTGGTGGGTCATCGCCGACTTACAGGGCCCCGGCTACATCTCCCGCTTTTGGTTTACCGGCGCGGAAGACGGCAGCCACCGGGTCCGCTTCTATTTCGACGATGAAAGCGAGCCGCGCATTGATATGACCATTGGCGAGTTTTGTGGCGGCTCGGACCCGTATCTGCCGCCCTTGGCCGTTTACGAGAATTATTGCTGGTACAACCTCATCCCTATTCCGTATCAGCAACGGGTGGTCGTGATGGTGGAGGAAGGCCGCTACAAGCCCGGTAATTGGCCGCGCATATTTTATCAGATCAATTATCACACCCTGGACCGCGGCGAGACCATCGACTCGTATCCGCGCACCTTGTCCGAGGCCGATCGCGACGTGATCCGATCGGTGAATCAAGTTTGGGCGGAGGCCACTTGGTTTCCATCCTTGGACACGTGGGATGTTGCCAGCCGCACAGTGGACCTGCCGCCGGGCGCGCAGGAGCGATGGAGCCTGGACACGGGACCCGCCGTGCTACGGCAGATCTCGCTCACCCCCGAGTATGCCGCCTTGCCGACCGCAACCGCGCGGGAGGATCTGTTGCGGGATATCGTCGTGAACCTCTATTGGGACGATGCCGACGCGCCCAGTGTCTCGGTCCCGCTGGGCGATTTCTTCGGCGCATTCTGGCGCCGGAACCGCTACCAAACCCTGTATGTCGGGGCGGAGGACGATACCGTCTTCAGCCGGTTCCCTAAACCGTTCAAGCAGTCGATGCAGGTTGAATTGGTCAACGAAGGCGCGTCCACTGTTTCCATCGAATCCGTCATCCATTATGAACCACTGACCGAATGGGATCCCCGGTGGGGTTATTTCCATGTGGCATGGCAGCGATCATCGCCCCAGGATGTGGGACAGCCCCATCGCGCGCTCGCCACGGAGGGCGTTGGCAAATTTGTCGGCTGCATGCTGGCCGTGGTCAGCGCCGATCAAAGTTGGTGGATACTGGAGGCGGACGAGTGGATTCGGGTGGATGATGAGACCGAGCCCGGCTGGAACGGCACCGGCTTGGAAGATTATTTCAATGGCGGCTGGTATTATCAAAATGCGATTATCCGGCCGTTAACTGGTATCCCCTTCAAAATGCCCTTTCGTGTCCTCCAATACCGGTTTCACTTGATGGATCCGGTGCACTTCCAGCAGTCGGTTGACGTCATGTTCGAGCGTGGCCCGGATCACGCGTCGCGTGGGTGGATGGAATCGGTCGCATATTATTACATGGACCGGCCGCATCCGGCCGCGTCAGACCTGCGTACCCGCGCGCAGCGGAATCGTCCGGAAGACGGGTTCGGGCAGGGCACCGCGATGACGGAGATCAACAATATGGAGCGGATTGGCGATTATCAGGGCGCCCATGACTTCATCGATTGGTTTCTTGAACTGTACGCCGACTTCCCCTATGCGGAGCTTTTGCGTCTGCGCCAGATTGCCTACCGCGAACGATTCGAGGGATTCGATGCTGTGGAGCCCTTGTATCGGGCTTTTCTCGAATCGGTCGAATCCGATGCCGCCCGCCGCCAGGCAGAGAATCTGTTGTGGTTCCACGAAGATCCGTCTCACGCCTTGTTAAGCGGTTATGCGAATTCGCGCACGGCGCTCTTCCATAACGGGCGCGGGATCGGCGTGGTGGACTCCGCTGAGCAAATGTCCGTATTTCGTGTCACCATGAATGAAGGCCGACACGTGCTAGGGATGCAAGCCCGCTTTCATCCCTATCCGAATTGGGTTCAGGCCTATCTCCGTACCCATGAAACCGACCATTTCACCACCCCGCAATGGCGCTGGCAGTTCAACGCGCGAGGGCCATGGACACAGGTTGGTTTTGACGACGCGCAATGGCCGGTGGTGGGGGGCACGGGAACCAAAGGGCCGCCGGAAGTGCCGTTTGTCTGGGTGTATCCGCATGCCTATATCGACATGCAATCGCTCGCCGTCGGCCTCCGCCCGTCCCGCGATTGGACCGACCAAAATGCCTTAGCCGCCTTCCGCTACGAATTCGATTGGCCCTGAGCATACCCACCCGTTCGCATTCAGCCTAGGCTGGGGTATGTTGTTGTAGGTGATGAAACATGTGGGCAAGAGCGATAGTGTTTTCCATTGGTTTCAGCGTTCTCCTACCCGGGGCGATGGCCTCGTTAGATGCGGCCTTGCGGGAAAGCGAAGTCGCACGCCTGCAATTTCGGGAAGTGGGCGTTGACGAGGCCTTCCGGACCTTATCCGCCATGAGCCGGGACGCCACCGATGATGAGGGGGGCGTAAATATCGTTTATATGGGACCGGAGGGCGAGGCGGCGCCCAAGGTCACCTTGAGCCTGCGCCGCGTATCCCTGTACGATGCGATTCGCTTCATCACCGATGCCACCGGCCTCCATTTTCGCATCGACGATAACGCCGTGATTATATCCGATCAACCCTTCCGCTCCGAACGCATCATTACGCGGTTTTACCCCGTGCAACCCACCTTCATGGACGTAATTCGGGGCGGTCGCGAAAAAGAAGAGCCACAGCCGCGCCGCGACCCGTTCGGTTGGTAGACGAAGCGCCGGTTAGATTCCGGCAGGCCACAGCGGCAAGGAAATCCGTTGACCGGACGCGGCGCTGCGGGACACGGCTTCGACGAAGTCCATATACTTCACGCCTTCCTCAAACCGGGTGTGGGTAATCGATTCCTCACCCCGGATAGCTTGAATAAACTCCTCCTCGACCCGCCAGCCCCCGCGTTCATGATCCGGAATCTCAATCTCGCGCAAGGCCTCGTCGCCGGCTTGCGCCCCGAACAGCGCCCCGTCATGAAACCGCAACACCCCTTCGGTACCGTGCAGCCACGTGCCGCTGTCGGAGCGCATCGTGGTGG
>SKLK01000019.1 GCA_007123265.1 Kiritimatiellia bacterium | reverse complement strand
AGTCCCTCCACGGCGCCTGGCAAGTGCTCGATCATTTCGACCAGCGACTTCTGCGTCAGGGCCTGTTGCTCCATATGCTCGCGGATGGAGCGTGTCAGCCCGACCAGTTCCGTAAACCCCTCCTGCAGGGTGGCCATTTGCTGCTCCTGCCGCTTCGGTGCGCGCCACCGTGTCAACCAACCCCCTTTGCGCTCTTTCCGGTCTGGTTCTGTCATCGTTTGCTCCTTCGTCACTTCGTCTGCTTCCACCACGCCGACTGGATCGGCCTGCCGTACTTGTTCTTCGCGCCATGCTTTAAAGCGGCTCCATAACCCTGCCATATGCTCATTTTCCCCGGTATTTATGCTCGTATTCCACGTTTGTTGTGCTGTTTTGCGTATGCTGAGCAGACTGTACTACAGAACCTATGCCCTGTGAAGCGAACAACGAATGGAATCGGATATTTACCGGTTAAACGGTTAGAAATCCAATTGAGCCAACCGCGCCCGGGCGCGGCGATAGTGGCGCAACATCAGAATGAACTGATAGGTGTCGCGTACCGGTCGAATGTGGCTCTTCAGTTCGGGCCGGTAGACCGTCGCCACACGCACAAAATCGATCCGAAACCCGCGATCGGCCAAATGCAACAGCATTTCAGTCTCGGCCGCGAATCGGTCCGATTCGGTACGGAGAAAGGGCAAGACCTGGCGATGAAACAGGCGAAAACCGCACTGGGTATCGGGCACGTAATGATGCATTTCCCGACTGATCAATCGGCTCATCAAACGATTGGTCCAACGCCGGACACTCGGCATTTGTTCGTTGTGCGCCATCCGGTTGCCCAACAATACCGGTATACCCGTGCGCTGATAGGCTTCCAGAAATCGATCGATTTCTTCCGGCGCATGTTGTCCGTCGGCGTCCATGGTGATCGCCACGCGCAATGGACTGGCGAGGATATGCGAAAACCCCGTTTGCAGAGCGGCGCCCTTGCCTTGATTACGGGCGTGCCGCAGTACAACCGCGCCGGCGGCTTCCGCGCGCGGGGCCGTTTCGTCCGCAGATCCATCATCTACGACAATCACGGATTGTACGCGTGCGCTTGCCTCCCGCACCAAGGGCTCGATCGTCTTCTCCGCATGATAGGCGGGTATGACGACGCCCGCAATAGCCCGGCAGGAGTCGAGATTAGGCATAGCGCTGTTCCGAATATCGTGTACTAATTTTGCCACTCACCGATTAAGCCGTGGCCACGGACGCTTCATGGCGCGCCTTCAAGGCCGAGGCCAACAGTTCATCGGCCTTGTAGGAGGAACGTACCATCGGTCCCGAAGCCACCCCTTTAAAGCCCATATTTTTAGCCATCACCGTCCAGGCATCGAATCGCCCGGGTTCGACATAGCGCTGTACCGGCGGGTGTTGACGGGTCGGCTGCAGGTACTGGCCAATTGTCAGCAATTCCACGCCCGCCTCGCGCATATCGCGCAAGGTCTCCTCCACTTCATCGTCCCGCTCGCCAAGCCCCAGCATAATGCCGGATTTGACGACAACGCGTGGCTCCCATTGGGCCGCCTGCCGCAGAACCGACAGGGAGCGACCATAAGAGGCCTGTGGACGAATAATTGGCTGAAGCCGCGCCACGGTCTCCACATTGTGATTAAACACATCGGGACGGGCACGTAAAACCATGACCAAACTTTCGTTTACGCCCTCAAAGTCAGGGGTCAACACCTCGATCCCGGCTGTCGGCAGGCGCTTGCGGATCTCCTCGATCGTTTCGGCGAATATCCCCGCGCCGCCATCGGCCAAGTCATCCCGGTTCACGCTGGTGAGCACCACATACTTCAAATTCATGCCCACAGCCGCCCGCGCGGCCCGGCGCGGTTCATGTACATCCACGGCATCCGGGCGCCCCGGCTGGATGGCACAAAAGGCGCAGGAGCGGGTACACACGTCCCCCAAAAGCATCAGCGTCGCCGTGCCGCTATTCCAACATTCACCACGGTTGGGGCACTTGGCACTTTCGCAAACGGTGTTTAACGCATGACCACGCACCATCCCCGTCACCTCGTTAAAGTGTTTATCGGTTTGACGGGATAATCGAATCCAAGGTGGCAGACGGGACATGTGCAGGTTTTCCTTCTTTTATTGATTACGGATATTGGCCGGGCTGGTGCAAGCCGAGGTGCTCGGGGAACCCGCAAATCAAATTCATATTCTGCAGGGCATTACCAGCCTGCCCTTTCATCAAATTATCGATATGCGAGATCACCCGTAAACGTCGGGTCCGGTCGTCGATGTCAATTGTCAAAAAACAATAGTTTGAGCCGCGCACGTGCTGGGTGCCGATGGGCTGATCCCGGTTGAACAACCGGACAAAGTGATTGTCCTTGTGAAATTCACGATAGGCTGCCCAAACCGTCTCGATATCCATGCCATCGTTTAAGGTCCCATAAATGCAACTCAGGATTCCCCGGCAGGCCGGCACCACCTGGGGCGTGAAGGTCAAGGCAACATCATCCCCGCTGAGCGCAGACATCTCCCGCTCCACCTCGATGACATGTTGATGTCCGGTTAAGCGGTAGGCGTTCATATGATCATACCGGGACGGATAGTGAAAGCTGGGACCCGGCTTCTTCCCGGCGCCGGACACGCCGGTTTTACAATCGCATATCAGGCTGCCTCGATCCACCAAATCGAATCGGAGCGCGGGGGCCAAGCCAAGGATGCAACCAATCGCAAAACAGCCGACGTTTCCGACCAGTCGGGTGTCCGTTGTTAACGCGGTGCGATGCAGCTCGGCCAAGCCATAGACCGATTCCGGCAGCAGGTCCGGCGCTACGTGTTTCGGATCACGGCCAATGCGGGTGGCATAGTCCGCATATTGTTCCGGCGTGCGAAATCGAAAGTCCCCACTGTAATCGATTACCTTCGCGCCCTGCTCGAGTTCCGCCCGGGCCTGTCGCATGGCCACGCCATCCGGCGTGGCAAAAAAGACGACATCCGCCGCCGCTGAGGCATCGGGATGGTCAGGCGGCAAAATCGGCAGGTCGCAAAATCCGGTCAAATGGGGATACAACGTGCTCATGGACATGCCGACATCGGCTTGTGCCACAAGGGTGGTCAATTGCACTTCCGGATGCCGCAAGAGCAGTTCCACAATGCCTACCCCGCCGTATCCGCCGGCGCCTATAACCTTAGCCGTTATCATGCCTGCACGTTAATCGTTCACGGAATCGGTGTCAAACCTCGCGACGGATTCACCCTCTGCCTGCATCGGCGGATGATTGTGTCGGACGCAGAAATCCAACCTGCAATCAGGACGCCTCCTGTGGCTGGCGTTCGTTCCGATGAGCCGTCTGGCGTATGACAGAACGGCACAAGCGCGCCCCCCGCGGTCTGCGCCTACTCCTGCGCATGTGCGCCAAAATCGAGATTGGGGCGCATAAATTCCCACCAGCTGGCCAAGCCATAGCAAACGTGCACGACAGGAATCAAGAAGCCGCAGAGGATATCCCGTGGCTGGCGCGATTCGATCGCCATTCGAACCGCCACACCGAACGCGATCAGGCCATAGAGCCCTGCCGCCACGAGTAGCAACCATGCGAGGGTGTGCGAAAACAGGGCCCCGATCAAACCAAGGCATAACAGCAGCACCCCGGCGGCCGGCACTAACGCGCTGGGCTCGATGCTGACGCCGGCGCGGATCAAGCGTATGCGGGTCGAGCCGTAACCGAATATCTGACGGCAAAACCGGCGCAGGGTATGGCGGGGATAATGATACACCCAAGCGGGGGAATAGAACTTCAATTGATGTCCGCGACGCTCGATCCGGAATGCGGCAATCATCTCCTCGCCCGGCCAAAACGCGGGATCGAACCCGTCATTTTCTATCAAGATCGATTTACGGAAGGCCATATTGCAGCCGATAATCTTGGACCATTTCACTGGCACTAGAGCGGATTCGCCCTGGCGATAGCGCCACGCCACATAGCCCGTGGCCGGGGAAGCCAGTACCACACCGGCCAATCGCGCGAATAGCCCGGCATCGGGCGGCACCAAGCCGGGTCCGCTGATGAGTTCGGTGGCAGGGTCCTTGAACGCGTCCAGCACCCGCACCGGCCAATCCGGCGCAACCACGACATCATCATCCAAAAAGGCCACCAGCTCACTCTGGGCCGCACGCCAACCGGTATTTTTCTTTTCACTGGAGTCACCGCGCGGATAGTCGACCGGGAGATGGCGTATCCACGGACAGGCGTCGCACAAGGTGGCGAATTCGGTGGCCACCGTCGAGCCGCGAATCTTGCCGACAACAATGATTTCAATCTGATCGGCTCCCTCTGCGGCACAAAGGGATTTCACCGTCGCCAATAACGTGGGGCGTCCCAACGTCGGAATCACCACCGCCAAGGCGGGGGCTGCAGTGCGCGCTTCAGGCGGCATCATCGTCCTCAGCATCATAGCGACTGCGTCGCTGACGGATTACCCAAACGCTACCGGCTACGAAACAAGTCAGGATCCCCGCCCATTGCACGTAGAACGTCAGACGTGGCGGACGGTATTGCAAAATGACTTCCTGTAGCCCGGGCCGGACATAGACCCCTTTCATAATATAGTCGGTGCGGAGTACGGGAACCGGTTCCCCGTTCACGGTCGCCTGCCAATGGCGATGATACTTGTCGGCCACACGCAGAATGGCGGGCATCTCAGCAGATACGCGCAAGCGCATATAGCCGGGGCGATACTCGCGCACCGATATGCGGCCAGCTTCGCCCTCCTCCCCTGCAGGCGCCGGCAAAGCCAGGGCTGTAGCATCAGGGGCCAGCAGCACCCGAGCCAACGGCGTGAACGCGGGCGATACAAGTAGCGGCAGGGTGTCCGCCAATTCCAGCACTTGCCAGTCCGGAACCAGCGCAAAGCGATCATGCCGTTGCCGATGTTCAATGACCACGTGATGGCCGGGCTGTTCCGGTGTGGCCAGAATCACGTCCTCCGATCCCGGATCGCCCTGGACCGAGTAGGCCAAGGCAAGACGAAACCGATCGCGAATCGATGCGTCATCCGATATCTGGGCCCAGACGCCGGCCGGGCCGAGAATATACCGCACCCCACCGAGTTCCCAATGCCGCAGAGATTGGCGTCCGACGACATTCAAATACTGCTGATACATCTGCGGCATACGCGGCATTTGCGCCACATCCACCGTTAACAGACCGTGATACGGGAACAAAATCGACAGCCAATTGTTGTAGAACGATTCCCGGGTGGTCAGGGCGATTCGGTGATGATCCCGTTGGGCCTGAATAAATTGCACGACTTCGTTGCGGTCCATCGATCCCGGCCGGAAGGTGGTGACATAGTACCGCGCGAGAAAGAGGACATCAAAAACGACCGCCGCCAATAGAATCGTTGTCGCACTGGTGACCCATCGTTTGCTAAGTTCGTTGCGGGCGATCATGATGAGCACGAACAGCACGGCGAACATGGTCATCAACCCACCATGGAAAAGCGCCCAAATCCGGGTCGAAACAATCGCTTCGGCTGCCCCACCCCACTCGGTTGCGATCCGGGCGATATGTTGTTCCCGGTCCGCCGCCCAGAATCCACCCGCAAGGAGCAGGGCCAATCCCGTGAAGGCACCCCCGATCGTGAGGGGGCGCATCGCCCGCATTGGAAACGATAGACGACCTCGCAGTTGCACTTGTTGAAGAAAATAGTGCAGTCCATACGCCGACAGGATGCCCAGTGCCAATTGAAATACTTGCAGAAACTTATTCGGGTTACGGATGGAAGAGACCAAGGGCAGTTGATAGAACAATCGATACAAGGGGAAATGCTTCCCGAATGAAAGCAAAAGAGCAATCAACACCACCGCACTCCAAAACCAGATGTCCAAGACACCTGCTCGCTCCTTCTTCCGCAGGCGCCAGGCGAAAAAGATGGCCATACAGGCAAAAAAGATCGGAATGGCGCCGATGTACTGGTTTTCCAGTTTGAAGTTGCGGAAGCCTTCACCGGTGGTTTCCCAGCCGGCAGAGCGGCCCATGCGGCCGACATAGGGTCCAGCCGGTTCGCCCGAACGCCAGCCAAAGAATCCCGGAGCAATAAAGTCGATCGACTCTTCCGGTGGCCAACTCCATTGGGTGACGAACTCCCATTGCGCCTGGGGATCCTCATCTTGAATTGCGGCAATGTCTTCCACGGCGGTTTGGTATCCGCTCAGCAACGGATGCACCGCCAGCAGCAAGGCGACGAGAAACAAAGGCAAGGCGATTTGCGCATAGAGCGCGGATTCACGCCACGAGCGATGCTCCCGCCAGTAGACCAGAAAGACGTAGGGGCCCAACGCCAACGCGAAAAACAGCGCCACATCCGCCTGCTCCAAAAACGTTGCGCCTATGGCGCCACCGGCTAAAACCGCCAGCGCCCACGACCGCTTGGCAATTGCCTGATCGGTCAACCACAGAAACACCGGCACCCACAGCAGAATACCAAATTTGCCGATATGGCCGGCGTATACCAGGGTAAAGTTGCTACCCAGCCAATAGACCGTCAGCATGCCCAACAACGCCGGGCCCCAGTCGAGTCCACGCCCCCGCAAGAAGAGAACGAGAAAAAAGGAACCCACCACCAAATCAAAGGCATTGATCCAATTATTAAATGTGGCCGCGGGCAACACCCATAGCAACAGATTCGTGAGGTTCAGGAAGATGGGCGCAGCGGATCCGAACAATTCCCCATCATGCCAACCGCCCAGCCAACCATGTGGCAACTGGTTCTTGCGCATAACCAACGAGCCCAAATTGTCGTCCGTGGTCATCAGCGCATGCCCCGGCAACAACACTTCGCGGAAGATCACGAGCGTCAATACCAGCAAGCCACCCAGCAGATAGAGATTTGGTCGCTTGATGTTCATTTCTTCAACCTTGAGACAGGGCGGCTTGAATCGCTTGATCCATATCATCGATGATATCCGCCGGATCCTCCAAGCCAACCGACAACCGAAGCAATCCGTCCGTGATACCCCGTTGGTACCGTTCCTCCCGCGGCATCGCCGCGTGCGACATGCACGCGGGATAGGACAAGATGCTCTCGATGCCCCCCAAACTGACCGCCACTAAAGACAACTTGATGCGTTTAAGCATATTCAGCGTCGTTTCCTTATCCGCCAATTCGAACGAAACGACCGCGCCCGGGCCGTCCGCCTGTTTGGCATGAAGTCCGGCGCCGGGATGATCCGAAGAACCGGGGAAATAGGTGTGTTTGATGTCTGACTGCTGCTGCAACCATTCAGCGATCCGGGTCGCCCCTGCTTGTTGGGCGTCCATCCGGACAGCCAGCGTCTTCATACCGCGCAAGGTCAGCCATGCATCCTGTGGTCCCAGTATGCCGCCGAAGGTGTTCTGAATGGCTTTGACGCGCTTACCCAATTTGCGGTCCCGCGTCACGACCAGTCCAGCGATCACATCGCTGTGCCCGCCCAGAAACTTGGTCGCACTATGAATGACGACATCAAACCCGAACGGTATCGGTCGCTGTAGATATGGGGTCATGAAGGTATTATCGATGATGCTGATCAATCCGCGCTCCTGCGCCAAGGCGGCCAGTCCGGCTAAATCGCTAATTTGCAACAGCGGATTGGCGGGCGTCTCAACAAACAAGGCCCGCGTGTGCGGCTGGATGGCGTCCCGCACCGCATCCATGTCCGTCATGTCGACAAACGTATGCTCAAGCTTCCACTGACGGAACAAGGATGTCAGGGCACGGTACGTGCCCCCATAGACATCGTTCGTGACTACGAGATGGTCGCCGGGCTGAAACAACATCATCACGGAGGAGGTGGCCGCCATACCGGAGGCAAAGGCCAATCCTGTTTCGCCCTGTTCCAGTTCCGCAATAGCCCATTCCAGCGCCTCCCGCGTCGGATTGCCGCTCCGCGAATAATCATAGGCACCCGGGCGTTCGGGATCCGCTTGGGCAAACGTCGACGCTTGATAAATCGGGATGCTCGACGCCCCGGTATAGGGATCGCGATCACGACCGGCGTGAATGATTTGCGTGCGGTAGTTCACAGCACGGCCTCAAGATCCGCAATCAGGTCATCGACATATTCGATGCCGATAGACAAGCGTAGCAACCGGTCCGAAATGCCCAAACGGGCCAGGAGTTCGGCATCCATATCCGCATGGGTTTGCACCAGCGGATACGTTATCAACGATTCCACGCCGCCCAGGCTTTCGGCAAACAGAAACACGCGCACCTCTTTTAGAATGTGTGGCACCCGGGCAGCATCGGTGACCTCGAAGGCAATCATCGCCCCGAACCCTGCCCCATCCCGCTCCAGCAAAGCCCGTCCCGGGGCATCCTTGAGACCGGGATAGCGAACGTTGGTTACGCGGGGATGCCCGCACAACCAGTCGGCCACGCGGAGGGCATTCTCCTGCTGCTGCCGCATTCGTAGCGGCAACGTCTTCATACCCCGCAAGGTGAGCCAGGAATCCATTGGTCCCAGAATCGCGCCTACGGCATTTTGAAAAAATCCGACGCGCTCGCTCAATTCCGGACGCGCGGTGACAATCGCGCCCGCCACCACGTCATTATGACCTGCGAGATATTTCGTAGCGCTGTAGATGGTTAGATCCGCGCCGAAATTGAGTGGTTGTTGGCAGTAGGGCGTCAAGAAGGTGTTATCCACCATCAATAGCGCATCCTGTTTTCGGCAGATTTCGGCAAGCGCCGACAGATCGGCCACTTTCAATAGCGGATTGGTTGGACTCTCTACGAAGATCGCCCGCGCTCCGGTCGACTGCATCGCCGTTTGCACCGCGTCAATCTGCGAGGTATCCACGAAGACCGGTTGGATGCCGAATGGTTTGGCCGCCTGTTCAAACAGCCGGAAGGTGCCGCCGTAGAGGTCTTCGGTAACGATCACATGATCGCCGCTGTTAAGTAAGCGCAGCGCGCAGTCCACCGCCGCTAGACCGGAGGAAAAGGCGTAGGCTTGATCGCCGCCCTCCGCCGCCGCCAACGCGTGTTCCATCGCCAAGCGGGTGGGATTGGCGGTACGCGAGTAATCGAAGCCCGTGGATTTCCCCAGTTCCGGGTGGGCAAAGGTGGCGCTTTGATAGATCGGCATGGACACGGCCCCCGTGTGCTGATCCCAGCGACTGCCCGCCTGGGCTAAACGCGTTTCGATTGCCTGTTTCCGTTCCATTCCTGACCTCATCTACCGCGATTCGCCCTCTACTGTGCCAAATTTGTCCGAATGAAGTGGGTGAATCTCTGGCGTAGTTATAAGAAGAATCACATGAAAAGAAAGTCAAAAAAGAAAGACTCACCCTCCATCTTTACGCTTTGTACATATCCATCGACCGGACTACTGAGGGTGCGCGGCACGTAACCTTCGGATGCATAATCCACCATCACGTTTATGAATGCCTCGGCCTCGGCGGAGGTGTAAAAAAGCTCCTGCGGCATTCTCGTTAACACATCGCGTAATGCTTGAAGATCCCAGTCTTGTGGGTTCCCTCCGATATAGTGCTGTTGCGCAAGGAGGCATTGCCAAGACAACACCACATATAGAAAGATCGCTGCGCCAACCGGGCCGCACCGGGCCGGCGCGGATTCGGGTGTGTCCTTCTTTTTCCTTTCCTTCATCTGCTCACGATTAAGAATTAACTACGAAATAAACGAAAGGCGCGAAAGGTTTTCATCCTTTTCATTTTCGTAATTTTCGCGTGTTTCGTAGTTCCTTTTCCTCTGACCTGCTTGGTGTTAATAGGTAACTACGAAATGCACAAAGACGCGAAAGTATTTTTATTCCTCACCTTTTTCGTGAATCAAAAACCCATAAGGTTCTCTCGTAAGAGTAGCCGGGGTGGTCGCTTTCAGTAAACATCACGCGCCTGTTTCTTACGCTGCACAGAGATAGAATCGGTGTAGATGACCAAGATTCTGAACACCCTGTGCGCTGTGCAGATCCGTGACGAAGAATCTGTCGAATCGCGCGCAATTACGCCCATATGCGCCTCAGTGGATAACTTGCCGGAAAGGTGATCACCCCGCATTCATTAACGTTTTCGCTTTTATTTGCAGGGTTTTATGCTGGTGCACCCGAGAGGATTCGAACCTCCACGCCCTTGCGAGCACAAGAACCTGAATCTTGCGTGTCTGCCAGTTCCACCACGGGTGCGTGCGTTAAAGGCGGATATACCTAGCACGGCGTTTCGTGACCGTCAACGGGAAAGCACCAGATCCAATGTCAATCGGACAAGCTGGATGTGGCGCCAGAGACGATGTAGCGACCATGATCGCTGGAGACGAGTTCGACGCCGGGGCCTTCGCCGGTGTAGATTCGCCGAACCAGATTTTCACCGTCCGGCGTAAATACATGATACAGGTACCGGCCCGGTCCGGCTTGGTGCAGGACCGTAATATTGGCAGACTCGTCGACACGCATCTGCGGCGGATGGGTGCGCAGCAGCCGCCCCAGCCGCAAAACGGCGAAACAGATGCCGGCCCGGTCATCGTCAATGCGCAGCAACAGATCCTCGCCGCGATCCCGGTTAATAGACATCAAGCGAAAGGTGCGGATCCCCTCGCCATCGGGTAACACCCCTTCGGTTCGGGTGTATTCCATCCCCGGCACGACATCGAAGAATACGGGGCTGGATGCAATCGGACGCCCGCGCCATTGGGTCCGCGCACGCACCGTGTAGGAGCCCGTGGATCGCAGGTCATAGGACGTGGTCACATTAAGCCGATGCGTTACTGTTTCCCGTGGCGGGATGGTCAACGGACCTCCCAGCACGTCCGCCTTCAACTGCCGCTGGCTTCGACCGGGCCCCCGCTCGACATCCAGCCAAAACGGCGCTCCCGATTGCCCGCCCAACGTGATGGGCTCTGAGGTTGTATTGCGAATCCGCAATTGGGCAATTATGGACTCCTGCAAAATCGCGCGTGTGGGCGAGAGCGTCATGCCGATTTCCAATTGCGCAGCCGCTGGAAGGCCACCACACAATATGGCTACACCGACCCAGCAAGTGATCCGAAAATGATTCATATCCTATTCCTTGAACGGCTATCGTTAACGGCCCAGACTTAGCCGCGAGGCCACGCGCTCGGGTAAACCCGCATCACGAATCTTCTTTTGCGTAATGCGAAATTCATACGCCACCCGGTGTAATTCGACTTCGTTGTTGAACATATCAAACGTCACATATGCCGCGCGGGGATCGCCGTCCCTCGGCTGGCCCACACTGCCGACATTGATCATGTACTTCCTGCCCAACATGATCCGGATTTTGGAATACAACCCCACCCGGACCCGGTCGGTCTTCTCGAAGGCCAACGGCACATGCGTATGGCCGTAGAAGCACAAGGAGGACGTCTGATAAGCAAAACTGGCGTCCGCCTCCAATTTATCGAAAACATAGCCCCACATTTCCGGGGTGTCCAATGTGCTGTGCACGATCGTAAAGGTCTCGACCCGGTCGACATAGCTCAGCCCCGCCAGATAGTCACGCTGTTCCTGCGACAATTGCTGGCGGGTCCAGGCCACAACATCGGCGGCAATCGGATGAAACCCCTCAAGTTCCGTATCAATGGCACAGTAATGATCGTGATTGCCCCGCACAACCGGACATTTCAGCGCACGGATTTCTTCCAGACATTCGACAGGGTTGGCATTGTAGCCCACCACATCGCCCAAACAAACGAAATGGGTAACCCGCTTCTTTTCCGCATCCGCCAAAACGGCCTTGAGCGCCTCATAGTTGGCGTGAATATCGGCTAAAATGGCGTACTTTACCTTCATTCCATTGCATAGCGAATTGTAAAACGATTAAATGCCCCGTTGGCCTCAGACCAATGCCGTGCATCTCCCTCTATGTATCTGCCCAACCGCGATCGATAAATGCGTCGCAACCATTCTTCCAAATCCTCGACCGTTCCTTCTGCAACCACGCTTACGGTCCCGTCCCACTCGTTTTGGACGTAACCGACAAGGCCCAGGCACCCGGCCAAATGCGCAACGGTTGCCCTGAATCCAACACCTTGCACCCGACCAGAAAATCGTATGCGCACCTGTTTCCGGACCGTCGCCATCATCATTTCCAAGCCTGCCGGTGCGAATTAAATCACGAACACTGATGGAGTTCAACGTTCAAAAAATGTGCGGTTGTGAAACCCGCGGTTGTGCGGTAGTTTCTCGTGGGTGTTGAAAGAAGGGATTATATGATGAAGCAGCTCCATCTCTGGGCTTTCGTGGCCCTAATGTACAACCTCGTCGTAGCCGATACGCCGATCGTCTCCCGTACCACCACGGAGTGGCCGGTGTCCCTGTCGCTGCAACATGAAGGTGAGGCGGCCTTGCATCGCGGTTACGCATGGCTGCGCGACCGACAACATCCGGACGGGCACTGGTCCAACCCCGCCTTCCCGGCGATTACCGGTTTGGCTGTATGGGCCTTGCTGGATGAGCCGGAACAAAACGCGGAAGCCATTGAGCGGGGGTTGGCATATCTATTGCAGCACGTACAGAACGATGGCGGGATCTACGTCGACCCCGCCGAATCCGGCCGCGGTGGTGGCCTCAGCAACTACAACACGGCGATTTGCATGGTGGCCCTGCACAAGGCTGGCCGATCCGAGTTTGTGCCGATTGTGCAGAATGCCCGCGCATTCATCGCCGCGCGCCAGTTTTTGGAAAGCGACAGCCTCTTCTATGGCGGCATGGGCTATGATGCCGATGCCGACCGCGAATATGCCGACCTGTCCAATTCCTATATCGCTTACGAAGCCATGCGCTTGACTGAATCCGTAGAGGATCTGCGGACCGACTCAGAGCGGGTGGACCTGAATTGGGAGGCCGCCATTCAGTTTGTGCAGCGGATTCAAAATTTGCCTGAATTCAATAATCAAGCTTGGGTCAGCGACGCTCCTCATAACCTCGGTGGCTTCGCCTATCATCCAGAGAACACACGGGCCGGCACCTATGTGGATGGCGAGGAGGTCGTCCGGTTTAACTCCTTCGGCAGCATGACCTATGCCGGCATGCTGAGCTTCATCTACGCCGATGTGGATCGACAGGATCCGCGGGTGCGGTCGGCCGCCGACTGGGCGATTCGGCACTGGACCTTGGAAGAGAATCCCGGCACCGGCCTGGAAGGGCTGTACTATTACTACAACGTCTTAGCCAAAGGGTTGGCGGCTTATGGACAGGACCAATTTATCCGGGCCGATGAGTCGCCCCTGAACTGGCGCGAGGAAGTGGTGGAAAAACTCGTGGCGGTGCAGCGGATGGAGGATGCGTCCGGCCAAGGGTTCTGGGTCAACGAGGTAGGTCGCTATTGGGAGAATGATCCGGTTTTGGTCACGGCCTATTCCTTGATCGGATTGCAAATGGCGTTGGGCCGCTAAGGGTTCGCCGCGCGCGCCCGCTCGCGATCCTGATCCGCCAACGCTGATTCGCCCATCGCGTCATATGCGCGCGCCCGCAACAGCCATAGATCCGGCGTCGCCTGCTCCGAATCCAACACCGGCGTCAGTACTTCCACCACATCTTCGTAGGCACTGAGTCCGAAAAGAATCTGCCCCTTTAGCGGTGGAATGTCGGCATGTTCGGGATCCAGTTCCTCCGCCTGCCTAATCCACGCCCGGGCTTCTCGATGTTGCCCGCGCCCTATATGAATGCGGGCCATCTGAATGAACGGATCAATCCACTGTGGCCGATGCGCGGCGGCTTGCTCAAAATCGGCCTGCGCTGCGTCCCACGCGCCACGCGCCATCAACAGATTGCCGCGATGCAGATAACTTTCGCCGTGCGTGGCATCCAAGGTCAACGCTTCCGTATACAACGCCATAGCCCGCTCCGGTCGTCCCATTTGTTGGAACGTGGCTGCCATCATAAATACGGGCTGCGCATGGCGCGGCATGTACCGCCGCGCGCGCTCAAAATCGGCAAGGGCAGCGGTGACGTCGGAGGCCATACGATACGCCTCGCCACGCTGAAGATAGGCTTGGCCGGAATGACGGTTAATTTCCAACGCCTGCGTAAAGGAGCGGATCGCCCCATCCCACCGACGTTGTTGCAAGGCGAGGACGCCGGCATTATAGGCCAGGGAAAAGGGATTGGCCGTTTCATTCTGTTGGCCGCGCTCCATATCGGCCTCGGCCGATTCGAATTTACGCAAGGCGATATAGATGTTCGCCCGAATCAAATAAAACATTCCGGCTTCCCGGTGTTCCTCGGGCAGCTGCTCCAGCACGTTCAACGCTTCACGTGGTTCGCCTAGATAATGTAAAGTACGGGCCAGCATCATAGTGGTCTGTGCATGTTCGGGATCGCCTTGATGCGCTCGACGCTGTAATTGCAGGGCTTCGGCATACTGGCCCCGTTCCACAAAGATCTGCGCACGTCCATTTAACGCATCGCGATCCTCCGGATTCAGCGCCAAGGCACGATCATAGTCCGCCGCCGCCCGTTCATGGTCGCGACGCAGATAATAGACCGCCGCTCGACCGAGCCAGGCGTCGATGACGTCTTGGTCCATACGCAAGGCGCGATTGAAATCATCGTAGGCCCGCGTCGCACGGCCTTGACGCAACAAAATTTGTCCGCGCAAGGCATAGGCGCGCGGCTGTGGATCGAGTGTAATCGCTTGATTCAAATCCTCCAGTGCCGACTCCAGTTGGCCGATGCGAAAGTACAGACTGCCGCGCGTGAGATGCGCCACCGCCAGTTCGCGCGCGGGAATGGCGCGTCGATCCATTTCCCGCGTCATTAAATCAATCGCCCGCGTCCACTCTTCCTGCTCAATCATTTCGCGGGCCGGTTCAAAGTAATCGGCCACCCTAACCGCTTGCGATTGGGCGAACCCCCTGACCGTCCCCCACCCCACAAGGAAAAGGCCAATCAATAAAAAAGACCACCCACGGCTAACAGCGCGTGGGCGGTCGAAATGCTTATCCCGTTGGGAGGCAGCCATCAAAAGGAATAACTGACATTGCCCCGGAAGATCGCCTCAATGCCGTTCTTTTGGCCCGTACCACCTTGCAGGGTAAATTGTAATGCGCGACTGGCCCGGTAATGCATGCCACCCAGCATGGTGAGGTGATGCTCCGTATCCGAGTTCCCCATGAAATCGGTCATCTTCACCCGTTGAATCTCCAGTTCGGCAATCAGCGAAAAACGAGAATCCAAATCCCAGACCAGCGATGCCGCAATGGACGGTACATTATCCGCATCGTCCTGAATCAGATACCGCAAATCGGCGGCAAAATGAAAGTCCCGGTTGACCGTCGTTCCCGCAGCCACACCGACCAGATACTCGGTCTCGCCCGTGCCCAATCCCTTATTCTCGTTGCCATTGTCGAAAATGACTTCGCCGTGCGGCATGATCCAGGGATAGCCAAACAGGTTCTTGAACGCAAGGAACTCGACCCCGACGGAAGCATCGCCCATACCACTTTCGCGGGAGCCGACTTGCGGATCAATACGATGGTACGGCAGACGAGCGAAGACGGCGAAATCACGCACCAGCGTATACCGGATTTGCGGTGCAATGGTCAGAATGTCACCGGCGTTATCCTCAAAATCACGATATAGAAATTCTACGCTGGCTTCGGCTTGGTACAACCGCGGCAAACGATTCTCCTTGGTCAAGGCGGTCCGCATCGGCTCCGCTGAAGCCACGCCTCCGAGACATGCGATCAGGCCGATGGCCATCCACTTTTTCATCATTTCCCACTCCTTACCTAAGTTTAGCGTTCACTCCACAACTGAATCCCTACTGTATCGACTGTCAGTCATTTGCGCCACCAAAAAATTTCATTGTCAGGTTGTGACGCCAGAGTCATTCAGTTCTCCGCAAACGGCTATCCATACACGGTTCAGCTCCGACACCCTCATCCACGGTTTCTTGACAAAACCGTAACCGATCGATCCCTTGACCTCTCGGATTCATGCCACATAATGGTGGCTGCCATTTGGAGAAAATCCAGTAAACCGGGAAAATTGAGACGATATGGATGAAACGAATACGAACGGGAAGTACACCCCGGACTCGACCAGCCGATCGCTAACCCTATCCATTTGTGACGGGGCTTTTGCGACGATCATGGCTTCATTGGCCGGCGGCGTGTTTCTGGTGGGCTTTGCGATCAATGTGCTCAACGCCAATACCGTGCAGGTTGGCATCCTGGCCGCTTTGCCCCTGTCCGCGAACCTGGTCCAGTTACTGGGCTCCCTGATTCTCGAAACCTTTGGCCGGCGCCGCCTGGTTTGCATCGTTTTTGCCACGCTCTCCCGCATTAGCTGGATCCTGATTCTGCTATTGCCGCTGGCGCTGTTTGATGGCATGACCGATTTCCGCATTTGGCTGTTGATTGCCTTTGTCGGAGCCTCGTCCATCTTTGGTTCCCTGTCCGGCGTGGCGTGGCTGGAATGGATGAGTGACGTGGTGCCTCCGCATATTCGGGGCACATTCTTTGGTAAACGGAATATGATCTGTGCAGCGGCCGGCATGGTCGCCGTCCTGTTGGGGGGCTATTTCCTCAACCGCTGGGAAATTCAGTATGGCCGGGACAATCCATTTGGTTATTTGATTCTTTTCGGCATCGGCCTAATCGGCGGTTTGGTTTCGGCCGCTTTTCTTGCCTTGATCCCCGATCCCAAGCATGTCGATGGAGCAACCAAGGAGTCCTTTTCCTGGCACCGTTTCTCAGCACCGTTGCGGGACCGTAATTTCCGTTTTCTGGTGGGCTATGTGGGCGCGTTCATGTTTGTGACCCAGATGGCGGGTCCCTTTTACGCCGTGTACATGATCGAAAATCTGTCCATCGATTTCGGCACGATTACCTGGTTCATCACCTTTGCAACGCTGGCCTCATTGTTCATGCTGCGGATCTGGGGGCCGATCGCAGATGAGTTCGGGAACAAACCCATTCTCATCGTTGCGGGCTTGGCCCACGCGCTGATCCCGTTGAGCTGGGTCGTGGCGCAAACCGACGCCTATTTCTGGCCCATCAGCGTGGCCCACATCCTTTCCGGTGCCTTCTACGCAGCCATCCTGCTGGCGCACTTGAATATCCTGATCAAACTGTCACCGGAACGCGGACGCTCAACCTATATCGCCGTGTTTAATGGAATGATCGGCTTGGCCGTGGCGATTGCCCCAATCGTGGGCGGCTGGTTCTTGAACTGGACCGCAGGCCTGTCGATCGTCGTCGGTGTCTGGGAAATCAACCACTTGCACTTACTTTTTCTTTTGTCGGGCCTGCTGCAACTCGGCGTCTTGTTCCTACTGTTCGCGGTGCACGAGGAAGGGGCCGCCCCCTCGCGCAGTGTGCTGTTGCAGTTGCGTAACGATCTTGATCCTCAAACCGGCATTGCCGGTGTCTCGGATTTCATCACCATCAAGGCCACGCGGACTACCGGCTTTGTACGCACATGGGACGTGCGAACCGATGAATGGGCGGCGCGGTCCGAGGCCCGCATGGCCCGGGGGCTGGATCAACTGGAAGCCCGCTGGCGCCTATTCAGCCGAATGAAACGTTTTCTATGGGAGACATAAGCTATGAATGATATCCAAATTTGGCATGAGCTGGGGGAAATCTTCCGCGGATTGATCGGCGGGTTGCTCTCAACCACGGAACAATGGGTGACCGAAGGCTTGCCTCGCCTCATCCTTGCGGCTGTGACCTTGATCATCGGCTGGCTGGTCGCTGTGTTCATCCGAAAACTGTCGACCAAAGGTCTGCGGGGCGTAGGCTTCGATTTGATCATGGACCGAACCGGCATCCGCAAGTTTCTTGATCAGCGCGGGGTCCATCTCCCCCCGTCCGCCCTCGTCGGCTGGGGATTGTTCGTCATTGTCATGTACAGCGCCCTGATATTGGCATTTCAGCGACTCGCCTTTCAGCCCGGTGTAGCGCTGTTAACCACGATCGCAGCGTGGGTGCCGCGCATCATTGTGGCCCTCATCTTGCTTGCCATCGGCAATTGGGTCGGACGTTGGTTGGGCCGTATCGTCTCCCGCGCCGCTCGCGTCGCCGATCTTCCCGGCGACCCTTTCATTGGCGCACTCGTCCATCTGGGCACGTTGTTGTTCGCCTTTATGGTATCCATTCGCTACCTCGAATTGGCGTCGGACACCTTGTTACTGGTCGGCCTCGCATTGGTGCTGGGTACCCTGCTGCTGTTGGCGTTTCTCGTCGTCTTCTGCGCCCGGGATTGGCTGATGAACCTGTTGGCGGCACGCGCTGTGCAAGCGAGCTATCAGCCCGGGGAACGGATTCGGGTGCAGGAGCATGAAGGCGAGATCATCGAAATCACGCATTACATGGTGGAACTGAAGACCGCAGCCGGTCGGACCGCTATTCCTGCGGCCACCCTGCTTCGGCATCCCGTTATCCGCTGCTAGTCGCGAGCCGAAGCTTGCCTCCGCCCAAGCCCATCCGCTAGCATCGCGGCTATGAATAAGGAGAGTCGGCCATGAGTCTCGGCATTATCGGCGGTAGCGGACTATACGAATGGGATGCGCTGGAGCGTCCTCACTGGAAACCGGTTTCGACCCCGTGGGGCGATCCGTCCGATCAACTTTTGCATGGAGAACTGGCGCACCAGGAAATCATTTTTCTGCCGCGACACGGACGCGGCCATCGCCTGTTACCGACGGAGGTGAACCATCGGGCGAACATCTTCGCCCTCAAACAGGCTGGTGTAGATGCGATCCTTTCCGTCAGCGCCGTCGGCAGCTTACACGAGAATATCCGGCCGCGCGACATCTTGTTACCGGACCAGTATTTCGACCGGACCCGCACCTCCCCGCAGCACACCTTCTTCGGCCAAGGCATTGCCGCCCATGTGGGACTGGGCGATCCGGTGTGCCCCTTCATGCACCAATTGCTGGGTGACATCGCCACGGAAGTGCGAGAACGTGATCCGGCCTTTCAACAACGCAAAATCCACCGAAACGGGACCTATGTGAACATGGAAGGGCCCGCCTTCTCCACGCGAGCCGAGTCGGAGTTCTATCGCCGCCAAGGGTTCCAGGTCATTGGTATGACCAGTATGCCCGAAGCCCGCCTCGCCCGCGAAGCGGAGCTGCCCTATGTGAACCTATCGTTGATCACGGATTACGATTGCTGGCATTTGGAGGAGGGCTCGGTGACGGCCGACCTGGTTGCGGAACATGTGCGGGCCAACCGCACGTTTGCCCAAGCCATACTGGCCGCATTCGCCACTCAACTGCCCGCCGACTTCCCCTCGCCGGCCCGCTCCGCCTTGACGGGTGCGATCATGACGGCACCGGACCTGCTGACCGATGCCGTTCGGGAGCGTATTCCGTGGCTGCCTTGATCGCAGCCACGTTCCCGCAGCGGCTCATTCGATCCGGCCAAACTTTTTGTCCAGCTCGCTGAACCCCATAAAGATCAGCGTCGGCCGTCCGTGCGGACAGGTATACGGCATCTCCGCACCGGCCAAATCAACGACCAAGCGCTCAATCTCTTGCACGGACAATTTATCGTTCGCTTTCACTGCCGCCCTACACGCCGCCTTGGCAATACGTTCCTCAGCCGATCGCATGGTTCCACTACGATCACCGCCCTGGTCCAAGGTATCCGCAATGGCACCCAGCAACGACGCCGCTGAGGCGCGCCCGAGAAAGTCCGGCACAGCGTCGACGATAAAGGTGTCGCCACCAAAATCCGACAGACCGAATCCCATTGCCTCCAACACCGGCAATTGTTTGCGCACACGCGCGGCGTCGGCCGGTGAGAGCGCAATGGTTTCCGGTTGCAACAGCCCCTGACTCTTAATCTGTCGCCCCTCCAGCGCCCGCATGAATCGTTCAAACATCAGACGCTCGTGCGCCGCATGCGGATCCATCAACACCAATCCGTCCTCGGTCTCCATCACCACATACAACCCGCCCACCTGGCCCAAGACACGACACCAGGACCACGGACTCGATCCGCCGCCGGTCGCGACCGCCCCCCTCCCCTCACCTGACGCATCTGGGGCGGCTGAGTGAGCGGGACCTGTATCTTCGCGGGGCGGCTCCCCTTGTGGCGAGAAACGTGGATAATTGAACATCGGCAAGGACGGCAAATCCGCGATGCGTAGACGCGGTTGCGGTTGCGACGGTCCAGGACCGGGGGCAACGGACGCATCGCCACCCGGGGAAACGGCGTCCTCCGTTTCGGGGCCGGGGGACAACGCCCGTTTAACACTGCGGATGAGGATATCCCGCACCACATCGGAACGGCGGAAACGCACCTCTTTTTTCGTCGGATGCACATTCACATCCACCAGCCCCGGATCAATGACGATGAACAGAAAAACCGATGGATACCGCCCCTTCGGAATCAAGGTGTGGTAGGCCTCGTTCAAGGCGTAGGCAATCACCGGTGTCGAAGCGGGGCGGCCATTGATAAAGATAAATTGCTCCGATCGATCAGCCCGTTGCACGTGCGGCATGCCACAATAGCCGGTCACGCTGATGTCTGTGTCACGGCCGTCCACCGCCCGCATGTTGCGCATATAGTCATGGCCGAATATTTCGGCCAGACGATCGGCCAATGCCGCGCCCGCGGCCAATGTGTAGACGGGGCGTTCATCGACCATCAGGGTCATCCCCACCTCCGGATGCGCTAGTGCATAGACGAGGAAGGTTTGTCGCAAATGGGTCAGTTCCGTTTGATCCGAGCGCAGGAATTTCCGTCGCGCAGGCACATTGAAGAACAGATTTCGCACCACGAACCGGGTTCCTGCCGGACAACCTGCGTCACGCACATCCTGCACCTTGCCACCGTTCACCTCGATCTCCGTACCCGCCAACTCATCCGCCGGACGGGTTTGCATGGTGAACCGCGAAACCGAGGCGATCGCTGCCAGAGCTTCTCCCCTGAAACCGAGCGTCGTTACCCGCTCGATATCATCTACATCGTGTATCTTGCTGGTGGCATGACGTTCCAACGCCAATAGTGCATTGTCCCGATCCATGCCATATCCGTTATCGCTCACGGATACCAACCGCTTGCCGCCACCGCTGATCGCGACATCAATTTGGGTGGCGCCTGCGTCCAAGGCGTTTTCCATCAACTCCTTCAACACCGACGCCGGTCGATCCACGACTTCACCGGCGGCAATCTTATTGGCGACGTGATCCGATAGAACCTGAATACGTGGTCTGAAACTGGGTTGCGACATGATCGCGGCAGTATAGCACAGCGGCAGAGAAATCAAGCCCACGCACCCGAATCCTCAGTATGCGCGCAAAAAAGACTTGAATACGATTGCCGTCCACGGGGCGGATGCATACTATCGTCGCCCGTCGACGCCCGCTTTGGCTGGCACAAGATGTGATAAAGGCGTAACGTACAGCCGACCATTGCTGTAGAAATCAAAAGGACCTTAGTTTAATGACCCATATTGTTACCGAACCTTGTATTGGCTGCAAAAACACGATTTGCGTGACTGTATGCCCGGTGGACGCCTTTCGTGAGGACGTAAAGTCGCTTTGGATCGATCCCGATGCGTGCATTGATTGTGGCGCGTGTGTACCGGAATGCCCGGTAGAAGCCATCTTTACCGATCGGAATGTGCCGGAGAAATGGGAGCATTATATTCAGATCAATGCCGAAAAAGCGCCTCATCTGCCCGTGATCACGGAACAAAAGGAACCATTGAGTTGACCTGCCGGGGCCGGTCTGCCCAGTTGATGATCCGCATTATCCTGCCGCTGCTCGCCACTGGCCTGACGGCCTGTCAAGGCCCCAGTGGACCGCTCACGCGCACGGATTTCCGGCAAAACATCGTCCACGCCCCGCCTGAGCCGCTACGCACAGTGGACCCGGCGCAGCTACCGCCGGAATTCAATGAGGCACTCGCGACCGGAATGGCGTGGCTCACCCAACAACGGGATACGCATGCATTCGAACGAAGTAGCGAGCCGATCGCTTTGCAGGCATTGGCCTACATGGCCGCCTATTACGTCGGACACGCCGATCCCGCGTGGGATCGGGTCATAGACGACCTGATCCAGCGGCAGCAACCAGCCGGCGCCTTTGGCGTCGGTCCCCCCGACCGCCAGCCCTATGTCCATGCCGTGACCGCTCGCGCACTGGCATACGCCGCGCAACAACAGCCCAACCGGGCTGACTGGGTGCAGGCCGCAATCCGGGCCAGTACCTACATTCTCGAACAGCAACAGCCACAGGGCGGCTGGCATTATGGCTACGCGCAAGGGACCCGGGCGAGTACGCCCTTGACCGTGGCGCATATGGAGGCGCTTTTCGCCGCCCGTCCCTTGGTACCCGACACCGCCGACCTCGATGCCGCGCTGCACGCGGCGGCGGAACACTTGGCCTCCGTGCAAGATCCGGTCACCGGTCAGTTCGGATATTTGATGCGAGGCGTGGGCGCGACGACTATGTATGGGTATGCCCTGTACGGGTTACAATTGGCCGGTTGGGGGCAATCCTTGAGCGCCCGGCGCGCGTGGCATCAATTCCTCGCCGAGGACCAAGCCTGGCCTGAACAACTTGCGCGTCCCCTGTGGGCCGCCTACTACATGCATCGGGCCCATCGCCACCAAGGAGGATGGCCATGGCAACAATGGCAACCGATGTTTTACCGGGAATTACTTGCCGGTCAACATCCGGACGGTTATTGGACCGCACCGCGTGCGGAAACCAATCTCGGACCGATCTACGCCACCGCCCTCGCCTTGCTTATGCTGGCGGAGGACGTGCATGGTCCCATCCTCCAACACCGTGCCCCGGCGCCCGGTCCGGTCTATCGCATCGCTGCCGGAAGCGGCGTCATTCATATCCTGCCCTCCGCGTTGATAGAGGCACCGGACGCGTTGCTGCTCGATTCAACCTGGTTCGACGCCTGGCAAACCGCCGATGCCGTCTGGATCGAAGGCTCCCTGCGCCACGGCATCCATGAACTGATCGAACTGCTCGAAACGTCGCTGGCGCCCGCCCCACGGCCTGCCGAATGGGTGCGTCAGCTACATCGCATCTTCGACGTGCCCGCTGCCGCCGGTAGCCGCGTCTGGGAACAACTGCCCGATTGGGCGATTGCCTGGGCGGTATGGGCCCAAAAACTGGAGCAAGCAGACCGGCGCATAGAACAGCAAGTGGAGGCCGCCGTCGCCCGCCGCATGCCACCCGGCCAGCGCACGCAAGCCATCCTGCCGCACGACTTTTATGCCCGGCACGTCGCCGCCCTGAACCCAGTCACGGCGCGCAAATGGCTAGAGCACACACTGCATGTGGCCGCCGAGATACCCCGCATCGCCGATCAACTCGCCAATGCCTGGGCCAGCGGAGACGAGACATCCTTGGAGGCTGCCACGGCTGCGCTCTTCCCGACAGACCCTGTCGCACGCGCGGACCTGGAGTCTTTCTT
>SKLK01000184.1 GCA_007123265.1 Kiritimatiellia bacterium | reverse complement strand
TCATTTCGGTTAAGCCATAAGACCGCAACACCGGCCAGCCCTGCGCCAGCGCCTCGTCCACCAAGCGTGCCGACACCGCACTGCCGCCGACGATCACCGCTTTCAACCGCGCGATCACTTCTCGAGCGACAGTCGCTTGTAGCAGACGTTTGAGTTGGGCGGGCACGAGGGAAAGGTGTGTGACCGGGAACCGGGCCAAGGCCGCCTCCACCGGCTCGCCGCGGTCCGGCAACGCTACCGCCGCGCCGGTTTGCAGGCAGCGAAACAGGATACCCAGTCCACCGACATGATAAAGGGGAAGCGAGAGGAGCCAGCAATCCTCGGATCGTAAGCGTACATTTTGATTCACGCCGACGGCGCTGTAATAGAAATTTCCGTATGACAACGCCGCCGCCTTGGGCGTGCCGGAACTGCCGGATGTGAAAAGAATCGCGGCCGTCTGGTCGATCGGCACACGATACGTGTCCGGGTCATGGCCCGCCGTCAGGGTGCGCGACACAAGCCCGTCGGGATCGAGGCAGGTGATGCCCCCCAACGCCGCCTGACTCGCGGGACTGACCCGCGCAATCAAGGTGCGGGCCTGCACCTGATCCAATTGTTGCCGGACGCCGAGGACCGGCAACCGCGTATTGATCAGGACCGGCACCGCGCCCATGCGGATTAAGGCATGCAGCAACGTGGCGTAGGCCCATCCGTTCTCGAGAAATAGCGCCACCCGCTCTCGCGCCTTGATCCCCGCCAACTCAAGCAGCTGGGCCGTCGCCGACACCATGAGATCAAGTTCGCCGTAACCCAATTCGATTTCGGTACCCCAAAACGCCGGTCGTTGACGACAGATGCGACCGGCCTCATGCAGCATGCAGTTTAACGTAGCCATAAGTAAAGTACCGAGGGGCCTATCGCTGGATTGATATGGAGCGCCATGGCCCCGCTCATGAGGGGTCCCACACCGGCGTGTAACGGTCCCACGCCCAATTTTCCGCCGGCAACATGCCGTCGCGGAAGCTTAAGCGGGGCTCAATCACGTCCTCCGCGAGCCAGCGATAGGTATCCAACCCTACCGCCGTCTCCGGATCACAGAGTGCGGCTGCGAAACGCCCCAAAGTCGCCGTTCCCACCCCGGACTCCATCATCGCGCTGATGACAGGATACGCGCCGATATCACGGGCGGCCTTGGCCCACTCCGCACACTGTACCAAGCCGCCTAATAACGTCGGCTTCAAGACCACGGCGCGAATACCCGCATAGGCGTGCAAGTCGGCCGGCCCCATCGTGCGTAACGACTCGTCCAGGGCCACGGGCACACCCGTGCGCATTGCCCATGACAACGACGCACGCGGCTCGGCAAAAGGTTCCTCGACATATTCCACGCTCATCTCGGCCAGGACATCGAGGTACCGGTCCGCATGATCCGGTGTCCACGCGCGATTGGCATCCAAACGAAAGACGACCTCGTCCGGGACTTGACGGTTTAATTCATGCAGCATGTCAATTTCGCTCGCCTGATCCTGGCGGCCGACCTTGATTTTCAGCGTGCGATACCCCTCGCGTACGGCGGCTCGGGCTTGCTTCACCATGTCATCCAATTCACCGATCAACAACGCATTCACGGGCACAGCCTGTTCCGACGCCGCCAAATCGTTTAAAGGCGCAGGCACCAATTCCGGGTCCCCGAGATTATAGAACGCCATATCGAGGCCGCAGCGGACGGAGGGCGTAATAATGGAGTGATCCACGCGCTCGCCGTCCCATGCAGCTATGCGCTGCAATTCGTCGGCGGTGCTCATGCCGGGTAACGGTGCGATATCGCCCCACCCCACTTGGCCCTGGACACTTTTCAGCACAATGATCCAGCCGGAACGCGTTTCCAGCGTTTCCCGTCCCAACTGCAGCGGGCAAATCAGCGGCAGCTCATACGGATGCATGGAAATGGACACATTCATAGTTAGAGTATAGACAAGCCGACGCCCAAGGTAAAGAAAACTGCGTACCCAATCAGGACTTGTGCGGTCTGGCCCAGCACAGGATTCAGGCGGTGTCCTTCGCCGCCCCCGCAAACCATTCGCAAGGGCGGCCACGCCCGGACCAAGGTCAGCATGGGCAACAAGGTCCATGCCGACTGCCCCCACCCGATCCATCCGATCAAGGGCCAGACGACGATCGCGCTCACCACCATGATCCCGTACTGCCAACGGGCAAAGCGAGCGCCCCACCGCACCACCAGCGTCCGCTTATTCGCCTGCCGGTCCTGCACCACATCGCGGAGGTTATTGACCACAAGGATGGCACAGGCCAGCAAACCGGGCGCCCCACCGGCCCAGATCACAAAAGGGTGAAGCGCTTGCGCCTGCACATAATAGGTGCCGGCGACCGCGACGGGACCGAAAAAGATCAGTACGAACACGTCGCCTAAGCCCAGATAGGCCAACGCGTAAGGGCCAAGCGTGTACCCCACCCCCGCCAGCAAGGCCAGCACCGCGAGCAAGGCAACCGGCCAGCCGCCCCGCACAACCAAGTACGCGGCACAGCATGCCGCCAAAGCAAAAACCAGAACCGTCGCCCAGCCCATCGCGCGCGGGGTGACCCAGCCGGCTTGGGTGGCGCGGGTCGGCCCCAACCGCTCGCTCGTGTCCGCGCCCTTCTTGAAATCCGCGTAGTCGTTGCAAAAGTTCGTTCCAATTTGGATCAACACGGCACCCGCGAACGCGACAGCGGCGGACCAAACATGACCGCTGCCATCCGCGTACGCCATCGCCGTGCCCATCACGACCGGCGCAATACCCGCCCAAAGGGTCTTCGGCCGGGCGGCTAGCCACCAGATCTGCCAGAGGGACGGCGGGGTACCAGACTGTGAAGAGGTCATCATTGCTGCAGATGTCGTCGATCGCCGCTATCCCTTACCACGCCGTGAGCCGCGTCACAACCGCGAAACCGCAACGGCGCACGACTTGACCCGCGGACGGGAGCGTCTATAGTTGCAAGCTAGATCGTCTATCCCATGAACGCGTATCAAATTGGCCGTGTATTCGGCATCCCGATCAAGGTCCATATAACCTTGCTGATTTTCCTTCCGATTCTGGCCATCCAGATTTCGGCATGGAGCGGTATGCATTCGGTGCTGTGGGGCCTCATGGCCGCCCTCGGCCTGTTTGCGAGTGTGGCCCTGCACGAACTGGGCCACGCAGTACTCGCGTTGTCGAAACGGATTGGTGTGCGGGAAATCCTGTTGCTGCCGATCGGCGGATTGGCGCAACTATCGCGCATGCCGGAGCGGCCGGAGGACGAACTGCACATTGCCCTGGCCGGTCCCATCGTTAGTTTTGCGCTGGCTGTCAGTTTGGGATTTCTATTCTTCTTTCTGCGCGGCTGGTTTCCGGTTCCGTTTACCAGTTGGCTGGGTGTTCTGGCCGGCATGAATTTGATGTTGGCGGCATTCAATATGCTGCCCTCGTTTCCCATGGACGGGGGGCGAATCTTTCGCGCCTGGCTCAGTCCGCGGATTGGACATGTGGCGGCGACACGCATCGCCGCGAAAATCGGGCGCGGTATGGCCATCGCCTTTGGAATCTGGGGCCTGTTTCGAGGCAGCCTGCTCACGATCGCCGTCGCGGTATTCATCTACTTGGCCGCCGGTGCGGAATACCGTATGGTCCTGCAGCAAGCCAGATGGCGCGGCGGGTTTTCACCATTTGCGCCACCGCCGGAACCGGAAGAGGACGAGGATCCCGTTGTCGTCAGTCCCCCGCCCTACGCGCGGTCAACGGAAACGGATTTGACAAGCTGGTGGCGAAAGACGCACAAACGCGTGCAGAAATTCTTTGATGATTTTGTGGCGGAATGGAAGAAAGATGAACGTTAACAACCAAGGATTATCGTGATTGCAAATACCACCTACACCCGGTTGAAAGAGAAGTTGAGCCATGTCGTGCCGGACGTTGAGTTGCGCTACAAGGCGGAAATCGCGGACGAAATCATGCAGCTCAAGGCCGAGCGAAACGCGGTTATCCTCGCCCACAATTACATGGAACCGGCCCTATTCTATTCCGTACCGGACGTCGTCGGCGACTCGCTGGAGCTGAGCCGCAAAGCGGCCGCTTGCGAGCAGGACGTGATCGTCTTTTGCGGCGTCCGGTTTATGGCCGAAACGGCCAAGATTCTGAGCCCACAGAAGACGGTGCTGCTGCCGGCCAAGCGGGCGGGCTGTTCGCTGGCCGCCAGTATTACGGCCGAAGATGTGCGCAACCTGAAGGCCAAGTATCCCGGCGTGCCGGTGGTGACCTACGTCAATACATACGCGGATGTGAAGGCGGAAAGTGATATTTGCTGCACATCCAGCAACGCGGCGGCGGTGGTCGAATCGTTGGGCACCGACACGGTCATCTTCCTGCCGGACGAGTTCCTGGCCAAAAACACCGCACGCGAAACCGGTAAACACATCATCTTCCCCACCCGGATGGCACCGGAATCCTTTGATCAGCAAGTCGAATACGAAATGATCGGCTGGCAAGGACGCTGCGAGGTGCATGAACAGTTTACGGTCGAAGACATTGAAAATGCCCGCCGACAATTCCCGGATGTGCTCGTGCTGGCGCATCCGGAATGCAGCCCGGAAGTTGTTGATGCGGCGGATTATTCCGGCAGCACGACCGCCATGGTGCACTACGTCAAACAGCATCCGGCCGCGCAGTACCTGATTCTCACCGAATGCGCCATGGGCGAAAACATCGCCGCCGAAAACCCGGATAAGGAAATGCTGCGCATGTGCAGCATTCGTTGCCCGCACATGAACGAAATCACGCTGGAAGAGACCCGCGACGCGTTGCGTCTGAATCAGTATGTCATCGATGTGCCCGAGGACATCCGCGAGCGGGCATATCGCGCCGTTAAGCGAATGATCGAAATCAATGCCAAGGATTGATCGTGTGCATAAAGATCGCCTTGAATAGTTTTCGCCGGATCACGTCTAATCGTTGATGCGACATCAACTAAAAGGAACCGGATGAACACACCAACGCATGCTATTTCTGGGCTATTGAAGCGATGGGGTTCATTCTGCGTCGGTGTGGCGGTCATCGTATGCTTAAGCGGCTGCGCCACGACTCAATACGACCCGACCTCGGGCGAGAATATCCGCAACCTCTATACGATGGATCGCGAGATCGAACTCGGCCGGGGCGTCGTAAGTGATGCCGTTCAGGCGATGCAGGAACAAGGGATTCCGATTAACCAGGATCTGCAAAAGCTGGCGACCCTGTCGAACATGATGCATCGCATTGCCGCCGTGTCCCATTTTCCCGACCTGCCCTACACCGTGACGCTGATCCATACCAACATCGCCAACGCCGCCGCAGCGCCGGGCGGGCAACTCTTGTTTTGGGAAGGGTTGTACGATCCGGAAATCGGTTTGGTCAGCAACGACAACGAACTAGCCGCCGTCATGGCGCACGAGATCGCTCATGTCACCGCGCGACATACGACCAAATCGTTGACCCGCACCATGCCGATCAATACCGCTCTCTTGTTCGGCGCCATTCTGGCGGAGATGGCCGAGAAGGATGAGATCGCTATGGCATTAGGAATATCGTTCCTGGTGTATCAAGGCATCGTCCTGCCCCGCTATTCGCGGGCGGATGAATACGAAGCGGACCGGCTTGGTCTGTTCTACATGGCGAAAGCAGGATACGATCCTCATGCCGCGCCGCAAATCTGGCGGCGGGTACATGAACGGGACGGGGATCCGGGCCTGTTGCAGTATTTGTCATCCCATCCCTCTCACCGCAACCGCTACCGGGAACTGGAGCGGCTTTTGCCCGAAGCGCTGGAACTCTACCACGCCGCATCCGGGCGCTAATCCGCACGGGTGCTGGGGCGCGTCCATGCCCAGACGCACATGGCCAACAGCATCAGCGTCGCCCCCCAGGTTCGGCCCAGATTACCCGACAATGAAAACAACCAGTTGTCGACGTCCGGGTTGACCTCAAACAGCAGTCGTCCCGCTTGAAGCACGACCACCCAACCGGCGTGTAAGCCGATTATGAAAAAAAGGTGTCCCTGCCGCTGATACAAAATGCAAAGCACGAAACCGATCAGAAACAGATTGAAGGCGTAGGGGAAATAGGCGCTGCGCTCGCCCAACGTATAAAACGCGTAGGGCAAAATCGAGAACCCGCTATACCAGTGTCCATGCACCACACCCTCCACATGCATAGGGCGCAAGAAGTGCACCGCGGAAAAGAATATACTAATCAGAACTGCCGCAAGCGCCCAGGGCAGTTGCTTGCGCAAGAGACCGAATAGACCGCCTCTAAAGAAGATTTCTTCAATCAGGCCAATCAAAAGGCCACCTGCAAGATAGCCAAGCATGCGCGGGATGAGCCGGCTCCATCGCACCGGGGCCCACGTATAGGCCTGCACCATCCAGGCGATCACCAAAATCACCCCCGCAGTACCAATACCCAGGGCCCAACCACGCAAAATAAGTCCACTGCGCCCCGATTGACGAGGCAAGCCGATGTCCGCTAACGAGCGAATCCGGGCCCAGCGCAAGGCCGGAACAAACCCCAGCACCAACAACACCAGTACCAAGCGGGCAATCAACGCCTCGAACGAAACCTCACGCCAACCATCCAACACCGGTATCGACCGACCCAAATAGAGCAAACCATTGAACAGCGGTGGCGCCAGCACACAGGCCCCTAACACGGACCCGCCCATTAAGAGCAGCAAGGCATACAGTCCGCGGGAGGCGGTCACGTCGCGTTGGCCATGAATATCCATGGCCGCAGCTTATCCAAGGACACCGTCCATCCGCAAGCCTGCCGCACACTTGAAATCAGACGCGAAATGACTCAGGCTTGATCCATGAACAGTGAGGCCATGGATTGCTCATCGGATACGGAGACGCAAGCGGCACGCTCGGATACCCCACCGGTATCCCGGGAAGCGGCTGGACACTATGAGCGTTTGATCCGTGCCACAAACAGTTTTGCCATCACTGTCCAGACCACCGGTGGGATCACGACCTCAGCCATCTCCTTTCCCGGGTGCGAACAGATCACCGGCTATCGTTGTGACGAATTTCAACAGGACCGCAACTTATGGGAGCGCATTCTCTGGCCTGCGGATCGCGACCTGCTCCGGCAGGCCATTGCCAAATTATCCGCCGGCGAGCCTGTAGCCGTCGCCGAACATCGTATTATCCACCGCGACGGCCAACCAAGATGGGTACGACAGACACTCGTCCCGCGTCAAAGCCCGGACGGAGACTGCATCGGCTACGACGGTTTGATCAGTGACATCACCGCCCTCAAACAGACCGAGGCGGAACGCGACGCATTAACTCAACAGTTGCGGCACATGGCCTTGCACGATCCGTTGACCGGACTATTGAATCGGCGTGGATTGGAAGAGCGCCTGAACCAGTTGTGGGAGGTGGCCAACAGTGAATCAACCGCGCTCGGGCTATTGGTCCTGGACATAGACCACTTCAAGTCGTTGAACGATACCTATGGCCACGGCATCGGCGACCGTGTGCTGGCCGAGTCTGCGGCCCTCATTCAAGCCGCATTGGGCGAAGCTCACGTCGTATGTCGCCTGGGCGGCGATGAAATGGTGGTGATTCTACCGAATGCGCCACCAGCGGCCACCCGTGCAAGCGCTGACCGGATACTGACGCTATTCCGTCAGCACCAGTTTCTGACCGATGACCAGAACCTGCGCATCACCGTATCCATTGGGGCCGCGTCGATCACCCCCACTGTCGCGCATACGGCCGACCGTTTCCTCGCGCAGGCCGACCAAGCCCTTTATCAAGCCAAACAAAGCGGCCGCAACACCGTTTG
>SKLK01000109.1 GCA_007123265.1 Kiritimatiellia bacterium | reverse complement strand
TCAGGCAAATGCCACTATCGGGATCCAGATCCACACTGGCTTCATAGGTGACGATCGGGATCAGGCCGGCGTGCATCAGGGTAATGACGCAGCCGCCACCGCCCTCCGAGCAGGAGGGGTACACCGTGCCGACACATTGCCGGACGTATTTGCGGAAGGTGTCACCGCCGACATCCACCCAACCACAAACGGTAATGTTCGGGGTCTCGAACAACAGGTCGTGAAAGGCGCGGACAAAGTCCGGCTCACTATCCAGCGGGCCGCAGACAAGTAGGTGATGGTCGGGCAAGCCGGCAAAGGCCTCAAGCACCAGGTCCAAGCCTTTGTGGATGAACCCCTCGCTGCCGAGCCAAATGAAGCGATTCTTTGCCGCCGCAAAATCCTTGGTCTCGTCGATGGGATACTCGAAGGCATTGGAAAGGGGGATGCGAACGATGGGTTTGCCGGCAAACCGGTACGTGTCCATGGTGAATGCGTTGCCAAGTACGGTGATGAGGTCGGCCTGTTCCGCGGCCTGATTCGCTTCCACCAACTTGAAGGGGGGCAATTCGATTCGACGCCGGGCCTTTAATTGGGCCAAACGGTCATGTTGATTACGGTTGTGGGTGGCGTAATGCGCGGTGTCCATATGCGCAATTTTGAAACACGAGTCCGGCAATACGGCACTGTACCGGTCAAAATTCCGGCGCACATCGACATAGATGTCGTAGTCGGTGCGCGGCAAAGGCCGCCGTCGGGTCCAGTGAATGACGTCGACGATATAGCCTGCTTCCCGGAAACACTGGATCATCGCCCAGGATTCCCAGAAATGCGGATGCGAATAAGGCAGGTCCGCCTCCCGTTTCACGAGCGCCGCATCGATAATATACGAGAAGAGCACCCGTCCCTTCGCCGCTCCTTCAACGCAGGGCGCCAAGGTGATGCAGCGCTCGTTAATGCCCAGTAAGCGGCGCCACGCCCGGCGCAGCGTCCGACTGGACCGGGCGATTTGGGATGCGAATCGTTGGATCAACATGCCGGAAAGTCAACCACGCGAAAACGGTACAGCGCAAGCTTGAAGATGGGGGCTTGTCTGAAGGTCCCGCCACCCGTATGGTTCACGGCATGACGGATCCGGTACATGCGCCCACGAGTTTTGATGCCGTATATCTATCGCCACACCTCGACGATGTGATCCTTTCCTGTGGCGGACAGATCGCGGAACAAACCGCGCATGGGGCTTCGGTGCTGGTTGTGACCCTGGCCGCAGGCGACCCTGTCGCCACCCTTTCCCCTTTCGCACGGGAACTGCACGAGCAGTGGGGGTTGCCCGAGGATGTGGCCGCGCGCCGCGCCGAGGATAATCGCGCCGTCGAGCAAGTCGGCGCAGACGTGCGGCATGAAACGACGCCCGACGCGATTTATCGGGTGCGGGCGGACGACGGCGCGGTTTTATATCCGTCATTGACGGCGGTCTTTGGTGCTGTGCATCCGGACGATCCCGCCCGGGCCGCATGGGTAAAGGCCGTATCGTGTCTGCCGCCGACCAACGCGGTCTATGCGCCGTTGGCGATCGGCGGTCATGTTGATCATCAGTTGGTGCGTCAAGTCGCTGAAACCGTGTTCGCTTCGAAACTGGCGTATTATGAAGACTTTCCCTACGCCGCGCGGTGGGTGGATCGTTGGCGCGCAACGTGGCCCCGGTGGCGCTGGCATCAACAGCGTTGGCCGTTGTCAGAACAAGCGGTCAACGCCCGGGTCGAGGCGTCCTTGGTCTATGACTCGCAAGTCGTCATGCTCGGCGGAAGTCGCCCGGCGTTGGCGAATAAAATTCGCCGCTACATCGCCGCGCGCGGAGGCGAGTGTCTTTGGCGGCTCCGTCGCTAATCCGCCGCCGACTCGTCTTCTGCGGCGCTGTATTGGATGGACTCGATCAGGTGACGCAAGTCGGCCATCGGCATCAGACCGACAATGAACAGGGACGCCAAGCTGATCAAGCCGCCGATCACTAATGCCAGAAAACCGGGTACCGGCAAACTGTTGAAGCTGAAATGGAAGGTGGCCAAGGTGATCCCCGCAAATAGGATCAAGCGCAAGGGGCGCACGGTGGCCCAATCGATCCATTGCCCGAAACGAACCCGGTAGCCAAGGTAAATGGCCAACAACCCGTACGCGATACAACCAGCTAGCGCCACGCCCCGCTCAGCCATTTGAGGGACGAGCAGGAGGCTGAGGACCAGATGAACCGCGGCGGCGCCGAGCGTGCCGATACCAACCACACGACCGCGGTCTGTAGCAATCAGGGTGCGGGCGCTGATGTTCATGAGCGAATACAAAACCGGTATCGGCGCGACCCAACGCAGCAGGGGCGCGGCGTCGCTGAATTGCGGATCGCTGAGTAGCAAGACAATCGGCGTATAGCCGAACCACAAGGCGCCAAAGATGGGGATGCAAACCAACAAGGCATACCGTAACAACATACTAAACGATTGCCGCAGCGGTTGGTGCGCCACCAACACCGCCAGATCGGTGGAGTCCACGCGATTGCGCATCTTGTAGAACTCGGTGACCAGCACGTCCACCAGCGCGGCACCGGTAAAGACGCCGATCCAGGCGATGTTGTAACAAAGCGTAAAATTGGCCACCGCTTCGAGATCGGTAAAGGCGAGCAGCACGTAGCGGTCCTGCATTTGGAAAATCCATTCCCCCATAATCATCGGCAACAGCGGCACCCCGAACACAACAATTTCTTTCAGTTGCACGCGAGAGGGACGGACACGCAGCAGGGCGCGGGTTTGCACATACACTTGCGAGAAGACCACGCTTAGGATCAGCCAAACTACCCAGAGCCACAGCATGAAATGAATCGTGATTTCGATCCACCACATGAAGATCAGCAGCGGCAAAAACCAGGCATCCCCATAGAAGAGCATCAAAAGCCGTGATTGGGCATATTCCGACCGACCCATTAAAAAGTAGACCAGCTGTACGAGGTGCACGGTCAACACGAGGATCAGTCCTGCCGCCACATAGTCCATCGCCGTTAAGCCCAGCTTTTCCGGTTGCCAGGCGGCTAGACCCAGTACGCCGATCACGCCAATGGCGCCGGCTAGCAGCCCGAAATAGGTCATAATCGTGCGCAGCACCGACAATTGAAAGCTGCGGGGGCGGCCCGGTAATTTCCGGATCATATATTCCAAGCTGCCCAGCGAGGAAATCAAGGTGACGAAAGAAACCGTCAACATCACCAAGGTCAATGCGCCGTAGGTTTCCTTGGAAAGGACGGACGTGAGGATCTTGATGCGTACCGGGGCCACAATCAGGCGGATGCCCACATAGCCGACGCTGGCAAACAGGACGTTGAACAAAGTGCGCCGGACCGTGGAAGAGGCCGCATTCACGCAGGGCCTGCCGGAGAGGCGATGCCGCGCTGGGCGGCGTGCCAGGCGATCGTTTTCCGCAATCCCGCCGCCAGACTATGCGCCGGTCGCCAGCCGGTGAGCGATGTGGTCTGTGTGATATCGGCCTTGCGTACTTGTTCCAGCGGACGGTCAGATGCCGGGTCGAAGTGCAAGGTTGGTGCGTCGGGGATCTGTGCCGCGATCTGTTCCACCACCGTCCGGACGGATGTCAACAGGCCGGTGCCCAAGTCCACGGTTTTCCCTTCCAGGTCCGGAGCATCGGCCAAGGCCAAAAGGCCGTCCACCAGATCCTCAACGTAAATCCAGTCCACCTCGCGAACGCCGCTGCTCATCTGGGGGGACTGGCCGTCCAAGAGCTGGTTGATGACATAGGGAACCAGCTTCTTCTGATCCTTTTGATCCGGGCCATACACCATAAAGACCCGGGCAATCACCGCCGGAAATTGGTACAGCGCATGAAACATACGCGCATAGGCCGAGGCGGCGGACTTGGCTGCGGCATAGGGCGAGGAGGGCGCGTCCTGCACCTGTTCCGGTTCCTCCAGGGATCCGGTTAATATGAAGCGGCGGCATTGATGCCGGGCGGCAGCGGACATTAGATAGACCGTACTATTCAGGTTGGCTTCCAGCGTTGGACGCACCCAGTCGAGGTCGCGGCTGCCCAGCACGCAACTGGCCAGGTGAAAGATGACCTCGGGTTGCTCACGTGCGATCACTTCGTCTACCGCCGCCGGATCCGTCAGGTCAGTCGCCAGGGGAATCGCGCCAGTCGGCAGGCCGTTAGGATTCGAGTGGTACCCGGCCAGAACCCGGTGTCCCGCGTCGACCAACCGACGGCAGAGATGCCCGCCGATAAAACCGGAGGCTCCCGTCACCCAGATCGGACGTTGACCCAACTCCCTATTTGATTCCATACTTGCTACACGATTTTGCTGGCGCACGATCCGTGCACGGCTGTTCTTGTTGATTGCCTTTTCCGAAGCAGGAGCCTAGAAGAATACAGATTGAATTCAAGTAGAAAGCTGCGCCATGAAGTTAGTTGTACAAATTCCGGCCTTGAACGAGGAGATTACGATTGCGTCCGTCATCGAGGCCATTCCGCGCGAGATTCCCGGCATCAGCGAGGTGCATGTCGTGGTAGTTAACGACGGCTCCACCGATGCCACCGCCGAGCGGGCCCGGGCCGCCGGTGCGTCGGTCGTATCCCACGAAATGCGGCGTGGAGTGGGGGCTGCGTTCCGGACCGGTCTGCAGTGGTCCATGGGGCAGGACGCGGATATCGTGGTGACCATCGATTCCGACGGGCAATTCAATCCGCAGGATATCGCGCCACTGGTCCAGCCCATTCTGAACGGTGAGGCGGAATTCGTAACCGCCTCGCGATTCATCGATCCGAGTCTGGTTCCCGAAATGCCGAAAGTGAAGCGGTGGGGCAACGACATGATGGCTCGCTGGGTCAGTTCGATTGCAAAATCCCGTTTTTATGATGTGTCCTGCGGGTTCCGCGCCTATTCGCGCAATGCCTATCTGCGGCTCATCCTGCTGGGCGACTTTACCTACACCCATGAGGTCTTTCTCTCCTTGGCCTTTGCCGGCATTTCCATTCGCGAAGTCCCCATCAAAGTGCGCGGCGTGCGTGAACATGGCAAGAGCCGGGTGGCCAGCAATCTGTTTAATTATGGCTGGCGCACGGCCTCGATTATTTTGCGTACCTACCGTGACTATCGGCCGCTCAAATTCTTTTCAAAGATTGCCCTCGCCTTGTTTCTGGTTGGCTTCTGTTTCTTTGCCTTCTTGATGTCGGTGAAATTCAATACCGGTATCTTTACACCGCACAAATGGTCCGGATTCACCGCCGCTGCTTTTGCCGGGGCCGCTTTGCTGGTCTTCTTGATCGGTGTGGTGGCGGAAATGCTGGATCGTATCCGCGTGGCTGTGGACGAGGCCTTGTTCCGGGTCCGGCGCATGGAGACCCTGGTCGGCGTTCGCGACGAGGAAGTCCTGCCGAACAAGCGCGCAGACGACTGAGCCAGAAGCGGTGTGCAGGGTTTCAGCCCGCGGGATTTGGCCACTCAAGCGGTCGCCCACTTCCCCGCCACACTTACGCGGATACCCTTACCTGGCTTCACTTAATCGGTTGAGCGGCGCTTGGTTCCTCGAGTGTGCGTTGGCCAAAAGGGTCGCGTGGGTCACGCGCCAGCCAGGACCGATCGCGGTGTTGCGCGTGACGGGGCGGACATGAGTCCAGCCCCGTCCCGCGCGCCTTGCGCTCGGCCCCGCCTGACGCGCTCCCACGCGAGAAGCGCGTTGCGCTTCGACCCTTTTGCCCATCGCGTAGCAGCCCTTCGGGCGAATGCTAACTTTGATTGATGGAATGTTGGCTTTTTGATCCTCGCAAGCGGACGCCCTACATCAGGCCTTTATCTGGGCTGTAGGGCCGGCGCTTGCGCCGCGCCGAAGAGTTGGGGACAGAGAAACTGTTTCCTTCGCTTCTGCATATTCCGCGTATTCTGCGATTTTCCTGCCTGACCCTTGAGCGGGGCTTGGTTCTTCTGGTGTGCGTTGGCCAAAAGGGTCGCGTGGGTCGCGCGCCAGTCAGGACCGATCGCAAGGCGCGCTCCCACGCGAGAAGCGCTTTGCGCTTCGACCCTTTTGCCCCCCGCGCAGCAGCCCTTCGGGCGAATGCTACGGATGACATTTCCCAAACCTGGTTGCGATCTCCCGGGAACGCCGAGCCCCAGCTCGGCCTGTCGGATCAGTGACTGTCAGGTGGCACCAGTTGAAACCGGATCCGTAGGTCGTCGATCAATAGCCCCAATCGGCGCCGGTCCGTGCTGCCCAATTCGCGAGCAGGAATCCACGTATCACTCTGTATCTCCAGGGGCGCGGGCATGCCCTCCGCGTGTGCCGACGCACGCAAATCGACCTCAGCAATCCCCTCGTCCCAGCTCAACGAATGGGTTGTGCCGTTGAAGTGTACCCGATCGGAAACCATCGTTTGGCGAGTGGGCGGCCGCACGTCACGAAATCGCACGGTCACATCCAATGCCAGGTTCTTTGCCAGCGCGGGTAGTTGGATCGATGCCGCTTCCGCTTCGGTCCAGCGCTGATACGGGCGCTCGGGGTCACCCGTCGGTTCGGGTGCATGGAATCGATGGAATTGAATCCACGCATCATCGGACAAGTTGCTGGTATGCCAGGTATCCAGCGGCCATTCCGCGCGTAGCGCTCCCATGCGCTGCCCCGCCGGCGCGGCCACAATCGTTTCCTGGTGGGGCGGCACATGGTGCGCGATCGTTCCGTGCCGGTGCCCTTCATCATCATGCGTTTCAAATAAAAGCACCGTATCGCGATATCCGCTTAAGACACGCTCGGTGTAAAGCGGTAGCATTTCAAGTCGGACAGGTGGTGCATTCGCTGGCATGTCGTCCAGCCGCAGCAGCGGTTGTGCAGTAGCCTCGATCACCGCAGTGAATACGGGTCGGGCCCCGGAGATTTCCCAGGGCACGGCGATATCATCGATAGACAAGCGCCCCGCCAACGGTTGCCCGGTCGGAAAGAGCGGGGAGAGTGTGATCCGAACCGCTGCGGGCGAAGACAAAGGCAGCGGGAAGACGACCGCCCGCGTGGCTTCCTCGAAAAGAGCCGGATGGGCGGAACCAGGATGAATCTGTTGATCGTACAGGATGAACTCGAGTGGTTGCCCTTCGTGATGCAGTACGTGCTGAGCGGACGAGGGCTGGCCGAACGCGCTTTGCAACAGCGGTAACTGCTCGTCGAATCCCGCCGGAAGTAGATGCGCACGCCAAGCCGACGCAGGCGTCGGCGCATCGTCTGCGAGGTGCGCATGGAGCGACGGATCATCCGTCAGCAGCCAGACGGGGCCGGGCCAAGCGGTGGTGGTGAGCGTGGGCGGCTGTGGCAGACGCATTTCGTGCCATTGAAATACCGCCTGCCGCGTTTCCATGGCGAAACGGTGTTGGTGCGAGCCGTGAACCACGGTGCGGTAGTCCCATGAGCGGGTGGGTTCCAATGAATGAACGGGATGAGGCAATTCGGGGAACACCTCTAAACCAGCCGCGGTACTGGTCAGCCACCAAATCCGGCCGGGCCGATGGGGGCGCTGCCGCTGGAGCAAGGCGTCCAATCGTTCTATCGTCAATGCATCATCACTTTCAGTGTCTTGCAACAGTGCGCCGTTGATGACGGCATGGCCATAGGCCAAAAACAGGGGCGTGCCCCAGCGGGCGTCATCGACGATAACGATGTCACCGGAGCGCAGTGGTTGAACCAATTCGTCCAGCACCCCGGTCAGGCCCCGATAATCGCCCACGCGCATGGCGGATCGGCTTTCCTTTAATCCGGTTATTGCGGCCAATCCGATCAAGAACGCCAGTGCCAGTTGTGGTACCCGGGACCGGTCATCCGTCGCATGCCACAGATGGTTGGTGGCCATGGCCATGGCCAACGCCATCCAAGGCAGCAACAGGATCAGGAATCGGCGCAAGGCCCATGGATAAATTGGCGTGATGCCGGGGTAGGCCAGTAACAAGAGACTGCCGATGCCCAACGCCAGCAGGAGGACGCTGG
>SKLK01000255.1 GCA_007123265.1 Kiritimatiellia bacterium | reverse complement strand
TGCTCGAGCTGTGACCGGTCATTCTTCTTTGCCGCGCTTGATGTGCAGCTCGGGATGTTTGGATGCCACGAAACTGTTGGGTGGCACACTATCCAAAATAAAGACGTTGCCGCCGATCGTCGATCCCTTGCCAATCACAGTGTCGCCGCCTAGAATCGTGGCATTGGAATAGATCACCACATCATCTTCCACGGTCGGATGCCGCTTGATGTGCTTGATCGGGCGTCCCTGCGCATCGAGCGGAAAACTTCGGGCCCCGAGGGTGACCCCTTGGTAGAGCTTCACGTTATTGCCGATTTTGCAGGTCTCGCCAATCACTACACCGGTGGCATGGTCAATAAACAGACCATGCCCAATTTCGGCGCCGGGATTGATGTCGACACCGGTTTTGGAATGCGTCCATTCACTCATGATCCGCGGCACAATGGGCACGTCCAAACGGTACAATTCGTGCGCAAGCCGGTGTGAAACCACCGCCAGCAGCCCGGGATACGCCAATTGTACCTCGGCAAAGGTCAAGGCGGCGGGGTCCCCTTCATATGCGGCGCGGATGTCCTCGATCACCAATTGCCGCACCGCCGGCAAGCGGTCGTAAAAGGCCCCCATCGCCGCAAACGATTCCGGCCGCGGATCGACGGGTGACGGCGCGCCTTCCATCACCGCCGCCGCCCCCTTCCAGCGGAAGGGAATGGCACGCTCAAATTCGGGCCGCAACAGTCGCCACGCCTCACTTAACCGGCGTAAGAGAAAAAGGCCGAGTTCCCTTGGATCGACATCCGTATGCGTCATGCGGCCGGGGATCATGCTGTCGATCAGTATTTTGAGTGCGTCCACGATCGTGCGCGTGTTCGGATAACCGTCCAGCACGCTGTCGGCACGGTCCTCGCCGCTTTGATTGTAAAGCGGGGCTAAATGGGCAACCGTGCTGCACACGTGCCGTTCTATTCGCTGTTGTTCCTCTGGAGTATTGGATCGTTCGTCCATGCGCTTCCTCAAACCTGACCACTCTTGAATCCTGTGTACCATAACGGTAGCCTTCCGCCAACGCAAGCAAGCTGTCATTCGATGTCGGCGCCAACCGCAGGGGGCTGGCCTACCGGGGCAGGATTGTAAGCCGGACCTCTGTGTCCGGCGCAACTGAGATGAAAATAGTTACTTATACAATCGGCGTGCTGTTGGGTGTCGCCCTCGTGCTGGCACTATTTCGTCAACCCCTGATGATCCGTGGCATGACCTGGGCGCTACAGCGGAGTAGCGGGGCGACGGTGGAGGTCGGCGCAGCAGCGGTGGATCCGTGGCGGGGCCGCATGACCCTGCGCGACGTGCGCCTGATCAATCCCCCGGCCTGGCCCAGTCCGGCGGATGTGCGGGTGCGGGAAATACGGATGCAGTATGATTGGCGTTCGCTGCGCAGTGATGTGATCCGCTTTAGCGAAGTGGTTATCGATGTGGAGCGCATGGATGTACGGGTGGATAGCCAAACCTTGTACGATCTCCAGCGTCGCGCAGTCCGCCGACCGAGCCGACCCACCGTAACGCCTGCGCCAGCACCACAACCGTCATCCACTGAAGGTGCAGCGGATAGCCGCGCAGCGCCAGGCCGTGCGGATGCATGGCCGTTGACGGGGGCGCGTCGCCAAGGCCGGTCCTCGCCGCAGTCGGCCCAACGATCGATCGTAATCGACTCGTTGACGTTACGGCTTGGGCAACTGATGGTGGAGGAAGCGTTTCTGCACGAATGGGAGCCGATCGTGGTGCCGTACACGCTGAATTGGGAGGCTACGTTCAGCCAAGTGGATGATCTGGACCGGCTGCTGCTGCGACTTACCCGCGAGTTAAGCGCCTTGTTTTAAGCGATCGGATCAGAGCCGGATTTGCACACGTTCGCCGGGCCACAAGGGCGTGTCGGGCGGGATCTGGATACGGATGGGCAAGCCAAACTCGGTTGCGGTTGTCGTCAAGCGCAGAATCTCGTGGATCGGTTCAAGTTGGTTCCCGACTTGGGTGACCACACCGGATACCAATTCGCGTCGATTGATCGTTAACACGCCGACCTCCGTGCCTGGTTCCGGGATGGCGCGCAGGGGCTCCCGGATGTAGCCGAGGATATAGCGCACCTCGGGCTCATGAAGTCTCAGCAAGGATTCCCCTTGCCGCACATAGGCACCGTCTTCTGCGTAGACCTGGGCGATCCGGCCGGCCACGGTACTGTGAATGGCCACGGGCGCCAAGCGTTTCTCGATGGCTTCCAATTCCCGTTCTTTCACTTGCACGGCGGCTGTCAATGAGTCGGAAAGCGTTTCCATGCCGTCCGGGAGCATCAACGATTGTAAACGTTGCTCAAGCGACTCTACCAAGGCCCCTTGCTCGTCCACCCGCATCGCTGCGATGTCCCGCCGTGTCCCGGTGGCGTCGTATTCCGAAACGGAGATCAACGCTTGGTCAAAGAGTTCCGTTTGCCGGTCGAATTCGCGTTGTTCACGGGCCAGGGTAAGCCGGTCCTCGGCCAACCGGATCCGGGCTTGCATCCACGTTAGGCGCAACTCCTCGTAATTGATCAAATTGCGTTGAGGCCCGATCGCCGGTCCTAAACCGGCGCGCAGGGCTTCGATTTCCGCTTCGATGATTGTCAGTTCGGCCTGCAGATGTGCCGCATTGGCCGGTTGCAGGGTGAGCAGGTGCTCGCCAACCGCGACCACGTCCAGCGGCCATTTCTGCATACCGGAAACATAGCCATCCTGCGGGCTGCGAATCTCGTGTTGTGCCGCAACGGCAAAGCCGCTGATATGGGCGGGTGCGACGTGATCCTGCCAAAGCACGGCAACGATCGCGGCTACCGCTAAAAAGACCAGAACCGGAACGTAACGGATACGAAATTCCTGCCAACGACGCGCGGGCGGAACAGGAACGGGAGCGTCTGGGGGTAGGGGATTATGCTTCTGATTCATCACGTGCTTCCAAGCCGGTCACCCGTGAAATGCCGGGCGTGGCGCGTAAGGTTTCCAATAAATTATAGACGGTGTTGGGATCACGCAGCAACAAACGATAGGAGACGTCCAAACCGCCGTCGCTGCGGCTGCTGCGTTGACTTGCTAACTGTACGCGCAAGCTGAACCGGTCGAGGATGCGGGCTACAACCGGCAGGTCGTTGCCGGATTCGGACCAGTGCAGGTTGACAATGTAATCAAAACGATGCCGGGACCCGAAATGGGTATAGCGCAAATACAGGATGATCGCGGCAAACAGCAAGGTGCCAATAATGGCCGTGCTGTACAACTGGGTACCCGCAGCCATGCCGATCACAATTAATGTCAAAATGAACACCGTATCCAAGGTGTCGCGGACGATATTTCGAAAGCGTACGATAGCGAACACCGCCATCAAGCTGAACGCCGTGACCAGATTATTGTCCAGGACCGACATCACCATCGCCACCGTCATCGGAATCAGGATCAGGGCATTGACATAGGTGCGGGAATAGGACAGCCCTGAGTGGGTCAACATGTAGACCCACGCCATCAGTTGACCGGATAGAAAGGCCAGCAACAAGGCCATCAACAGCCGCGGCACATCCAAGGGTGCAGCGCCCGTGTCTCCTATGGTAAACCAATTTTCCATTGTCCGATCCTCTTCCCTATTGTCTGTGGCACATAGTGCGCCGCATGGCCTCGATCTTTCGTGTCATGCTCACGTATAGGCGTACGCGTGCTCGCCCCGCAACGCCACACCGTCCACATATTTGGCAGCACTCTGATGTTTCAATTCGTATCGTTGTACCATGTCGCGGAACCAGTAGGGGAAACGATTGGTGAATTTGAGCTCCAATATTACATCTTTGCCAAAGACCAATGCGGGATTCTCCATGTGAAAATCAAACCGCATTTCGTTCCTCGGTTCCGAGCGAACCTGCCGATCCATCGTGATCCGGGTGCGCGTGTGCTCGTCTTCGCCGATCCATGCCTCGCGCTTATAGGCAATATGGGCTACTGGCCCCGCATTCAGCAAGCTGTGTAGACGATTAAATTCCTGCAAAGCCACCAGCGAATCGTCCTCCTCCTTCACCAGATCGTCAGACCCGGGCAAATGCCCATGCCCGAGTAGTGCCGCCGCATCGCGGGTGATCGCCGCCCGTTGCTTGCGAATGACCTCATTATAGCGACGCTTAATCTCCGTGTAAACCGCTGCCGACTCGCCGTTTTCGTAAAAGCGAATCCGCAATTTGAATCGATTGCGATCCCCGTTAATCGTCGCTTGATACAAACGCAAATCGGGACTATCCAAATAAAGCGTGTGCACAGGGTACGAGCAGTCCGGCTGCGTGGCGCCGTACTCGTCCAGTTCCATATGATTGTGCAAAAACTCTCGGATACCATCCGCTTGCCGCTCGTTTATATGGTACTTGTACTCAAATCTCTGTTTCTGCAACTTGCTCATTCCGGCCAAAATCCTAACCCATTTCTGGCGAAATTCATACCCAAAATGGAAAGAGCGGTCAAGCGTTACACCTGTTTTCGGTAGACCAGCCCGCTGCGGCTGGCGTGATTCCCGGCTCACTGGGGTATAGACAGCGTTCGGTGGGCAGGATACTCTGTCCCCAAGCGGTGAATGCATGAAGAATTGGCAGGAAACACAGATGATTTTTGGCCGTCTGCGCCAGGCGCTGGCGGCGGGCCAGCCGTCGGTGGTCGCCACTATCACCGATATTCAGGGGTCAACCTACCGCCGCGTGGGCGCTAAATTGTGGGTCGGAGCCGATGGGGAAATGGCCGGGAACGTCAGCGGCGGCTGTTTGGAGGTGGACGTGCGGGACCAGGCCCTGAGCGTGATCAAGGACGGGACGCCCAAACGGCTCCACTACGATACCAGCGAGGCCGAGGATCGCGTGTGGGGCATGGGGTTGGGGTGCAATGGACAGGTGGATTTGCTGTTGCAAAGATACGACGCATGTCACCAAGCGTTTGTCGAGGCCGTATCCGAGCGATTGGCGGCAGATCAGCCGTTCGCGATTCGACTGGGACTGGCGGAGGGGGACCGCGATCAACGGACAGTGCTGGTCGGTGAAGAAACCGCTTCGAGCGCGGCACCGGACTGCTTTATCGATCGATTCGAGCCCCCGCCCATATTTTTAATTTGTGGCGCGGGCGACGATGCGCTGCCACTGGCAAAGTTGGCCGATGAAGTCGGGTTTCGCGTAGCCTTGATCGATCATCGATCGGCCTATCTGACCGCCGACCGTTTTCCTCAAGCGCGTTGGCGCCTGTCCCTACGTCCGGAAGAGGGCTGCCCCGCCGACTGGCCTTGGCCACAGGTGTTGGCTGTGGTCAAGACCCATGCGGTACAGTTGGATTTGGAATGGGTCCAAGCGTTGATGGCCAAGCCCATCCCCTACATCGGTTTGCTGGGCCCGCGCGAGCGGCGGGACGAGGTGCGCGCGGTACTGGCTCCGGACCAATTGGCCCGGTTGTATGGCCCGGTTGGTTTGGACCTTGGCGGCGAAGGCCCGGAACAAGTAGCGCTGAGTGCGGTGGCCGAAGCCTTGGCCGTATGGAATGGTCGGAACGGCGGTTTTTTGCGCGATCGCCGCGCAGCGATCCACGCTACGGACGAAGGGGCGGGCGATGTACAGTGAATTTCGAAATGATCAGCAGGATTTAACAGGAGGGATGGATTACGTATGGCTGGAAAGATTTTAGACGGCAAGGCGCTGTCGGCGGAAATGCGCGATGAGCTCAAGGCGCGGGTGCAAACACTACAGCAAGCCGGTATCACGCCCGGGCTCGGTGTGTTGCTGGTGGGGGATGACCCGGCCTCCCGGTCCTATGTGACAGCGAAGGAAAAAGCCTGTGCCGACACGGGCATTCATTCGCAGGAAATGCGTCTGTCGGCGGAGGCGACCCGCGACGATATTCTCACCGTGGTCAACACGTACAATGAAGATCCCCGGATTCACGGCATTTTGGTGCAATTGCCCCTCCCGGATGCGGCGATGGAGCAGGACGTGATTGCCGCGATTGATCCGGATAAGGACGTCGATGGTTTCCACCCCGTCAACATCGGTCGTATGATGTTGGGGCTGCCGGCGTTTCTGCCCTGTACCCCTCACGGGATTCTGCAAATGTTGCATCGCAGCGGGTATCCCTTGGCCGGACGTCACGTGGTGGTCGTGGGCCGAAGCAACATTGTGGGCCGCCCGCTGGCCAATCTGTTGACGATGAAAAATGAGCTGGGTAATGCCACGGTGACCCTCTGCCATACCGGCACCCGCGACCTCAGCGTTCATACCCGGCAGGCGGATGTGGTGGTGGCGGCGGCGGGCCGACCCAATACCATCACCGGCGACATGATCAAGGAGGGCGCAGTGGTCGTGGATGTGGGCGTGAACCGGGTGGACGACGCCTCGCGGCCGCGCGGCTATCGACTGGTCGGTGACGTCGATTTTGAGGCCGCCCAGGACCGCGTCGCGGCCATTACCCCGGTGCCCGGCGGCGTCGGGCCCATGACGATCACCATGCTCTTGTACAACACGGTTGCCTCCGCTGAACGGGGGCTGAAGCGGACCTAACTCGTGCGCGTATTGAATCGCTATATCCTCGCCGATTACGGGGTCATCTTCTTGATGACCCTGCTGGTGTTCACGTTTGTCATGTGCGTGGGCGCAGTGATGCAGGCGATCAATTACTTTGCCATGGGCGCATCGCCGTGGATCATTCTGCGGGCATTCGGCTACAACATTCCCTATATCATGACCTTCTCGATCCCGATGAGCGCGATGACGGCGGTCTTGCTGCTCTTCGGCCGCCTCTCACTGGACGGGGAAATCACGGCCATGCGCGCGTCGGGATTGAGCCTGTGGCAAATCATTGCCCCCCTCGTGTTTGTCTCTATCCTGCTCTCGATCCTGTGCGTCTACCTCAACGTCAATGTGGCCCCGAACGCTCATTGGGCCCGGCGCCAAGCCTTGTTGAATATCACCATTGACGATCCGATCAGCTTGTTGGAGGAGGGACGCTTTATCCGCGATTTCCCCGGCTACATCGTCTATGTCGGCAGCAAGGAGCGTCCCCCCGCCACCGTCGATGCGTCTCCGGACAAGCATTTGGTCAAGGACTTGATCGTCTATGAGCTGGAAAAGAACCAGCGGGTGCGCACGATCCGGGCCGCACAGGGCGAGCTAACCATGCCGGAACCGCAGGTCCTCAAAATTGAGCTGTTCGACGTCCAGTTCGAGTTGCGGGAACAGAATCAGCGCGGCGACGAAACCCGTACCCTGGGTTACGCGGAGGATTATCCGGTCTACCTCGACTTCTCCCACTTGATGCGACGCGGTTCGATCAGCAAATCAAAATCCTCGATGACCATCGGGGAATTGGTGTACGCCGTGCGCAACATCCGCGCGATGTACGCGCATTTGGAAGGCGCGGAGCTGCGGCAGGCCCGGATGGGCTACCTCGTCGAAGCGAACGAGCGACTCGCCTTATCCCTGTCTTGCTTCGCTTTCACGTTGGTCGGCATTCCGTTGGGCATGAAATCGCGCCGACGGGAATCGTCGGTGGGCGTGCTGATTAGTTTGGGTGTCGTCTTTGTCTTTTATTTCTTTATCATTATCGCCGACGCGCTGGTGCGGCATCCCCATTTGCACCCGGAACTGATTGTCTGGGTGCCGGTGGTGCTGGGCCAAGGTGTCGGCTTTTATCTGCTCAAAAAGAACAACTAGACTGGCGAGGTATACCCCATGGACTCAACCCCCGAAACCATTACACGCTTGGATGGACGCAGCGCGGATGCCTTGCGCCCCGTACGCTTTGAATGCGGTGTGGCTCCCGCGGCCAAAGGGTCGACCCTGATTCATATCGGCCGAACCCGCGTTATTTGCGCGGTGTCCGTGGAGGAAAAAGTTCCCCGCTGGATGCAGGCGCAAAAGGTGAAAGGCGGCTGGTTAACCGGCGAGTACAGCTTGTTGCCTTACTCGACACCGGACCGGTCGAGCCGGGAATCGAGTAAAGGCAAGATCAGCGGTCGCACCCAGGAAATTCAACGGTTGATCGGTCGCTCGTTGCGGTC
>SKLK01000152.1 GCA_007123265.1 Kiritimatiellia bacterium | reverse complement strand
CATAAAGTAAAATAGTGCAAGCCTTCGATTGAAGGAAAGGAACCCGACATGCTGGAAGAAAACTATCCTTATTATCTCGCGAACAAACCCGCACAAGCCAACAGCGACCTTGAGGTGACGGACAAATACACCGGCGAGGTGGCGACGCGCGTGGCGCTGGCGGACGCGAAAGCGATTGATCAAGCCATCGGCGCCGCAGTCGATGCCGCGCCCGCATTCGGCGCCATGCCGCCCTACGAACGTCAACAAATCTTGCAGCATTGCGTGAACCGCTTCCAGGAACGGCACGAGGAATTGTCGCAGGCGCTCTGTATCGAGGCGGGCAAACCCATCAAGGACAGTCGCGGCGAGGTGACACGCCTTGTTGATACCTTCCGGATCGCCGCCGAGGAGTCCGTGCGCATGAACGGCGAAATTATGAATCTGGAGATCGGGCCGCGCGCGAAGGGATATCGTGGTATGTATAAACGCGTGCCCATTGGTCCGTGCTCGTTCATCTCGCCCTTCAACTTTCCGCTCAACCTGGCTGCTCACAAGATCGCGCCAGCGCTTGCCGTCGGGTGTCCATTTGTCTTGAAACCCGCCAGCTTGACTCCGATCGGCGCGCTACTGATTGGGGAAGTCCTGGCGGAGACCGATTTGCCTGCAGGCGCGTTTTCCATTTTGCCCTGTCGCCGGGACGGCGCGGAGCTGTTCACCACAGACGAGCGTTTGAAGCTGTTGAGTTTTACTGGCTCGCCTGACGTGGGCTGGAAACTGAAACGTGATGCGGGGAAGAAAAAGGTCGTGCTTGAACTGGGCGGCAATGCTGCCTGTGTAGTAGATGCGGATGCCGACTTGGAGGACGCGGTTGCGCGGATCGTGTTTGGCGCGTTTTATCAATCCGGCCAGAGTTGTATTGGTGTACAACGCATCATTGTGCATCAGGACGTGTATGGCGAATTCAAAGAGAAATTGATCAAAGCCACCGAAGTGCTGAAAAGCGGCGATCCGAAGGACGAGGAAACCTTCATCGGCCCGATGATTTCGGAGAAGGAAGCGAAGCGACTAGAGGAATGGATTGAGTCCGCCGTGAAGGCGGGCGGTACACTCCTGTGCGGCGGGGACCGAAACGGCCCGATTCTGGAGGCGACCCTGCTGGAAGACGTGCCGAAAGATCAGCCGGTGTGCACGGAGGAAGCGTTCGGGCCGGTGGCGGTATTGAGTTCGTTTAACGACTACTCAAAGGCGCTCGACGAAGTCAACGACAGCGTGTTCGGCTTGCAGGCGGGAATTTTTACGCGCGACCTATATCGCATGCTTGAGGCGTGGGATCGACTCGATGTCGGCGGCGTGATCATGAATGATGTGCCCTCTTGGCGAGTGGACAACATGCCATACGGCGGGGTCAAAGAAAGTGGACTGGGACGAGAAGGCGTCCGTTTCGCGATGGAGGACATGACCGAAATCCGCAACCTTGTCATCCGTACACCCTAACGGCACAGAGCGACAGATGAGTAGAACCATGGACACCGACATCGGCCGACGAAGCCTCAAGCTGCATGAGCAGGTGCGGGGCAAAATTGCCGTGGCATCTCGGATGGAGTTGACATCGCGCGCCGATTTGAGCCTCGCGTACACCCCGGGCGTGGCGGCAGTATGCGAGGCGATTGCGGACGAGCCTGATCAGGCGCACACCTTGACCATCAAGAACAACACCGTCGCCGTTGTTACCGATGGATCGGCTGTGCTGGGGCTTGGCAACATCGGCCCGCTGGCGGCGCTACCGGTCATGGAAGGCAAGGCGCTATTGTTCAAGGAATTCGCCGATATCGATGCCTGGCCGATTTGTCTGGATACGCAGGACACAGGCGCAATCATCGACACCGTGCGGCGTATTGCTCCGGTCTTCGGCGGCGTGAATCTGGAGGACATTTCCGCGCCGCGCTGTTTCGAGGTGGAACGCGCCTTGCAGGATCTCGGGATTCCTGTCTTCCATGACGACCAACACGGCACTGCCATCGTGTTGTTGGCCGGATTGATCAACGCAGCACGCGTTACGGGACGGCGCATGGACGAGATGCGTGTGGTCATCAACGGCGCCGGCGCTGCCGGCGTGGCGATTGCGCGACTCTTGCGCTGTATCGGCCAGACGCCGGAGGTATGCACTCCGGTTGACGATATAATCCTGTGCGATTCGAAGGGCATAATTCATCGCGGTCGCGACGGACTTACGCCTATTAAACAGGAATTGCTGGAGATCACGAATCGCGCGAATCGAGTCGGAACACTCCAGGACGCGTTGCGCGACGCGGACGTCTTCATCGGCGTCAGCAAGGGGAATCTCTTGAATGGAGATGACATCCGTACCATGGCGGACGCGCCGATCATCTTTGCAATGGCCAATCCCACTCCGGAAATTATGCCGGACGATGCAACGGCCGCAGGTGCGGCCGTGGTCGGTACGGGCCGCAGCGATTTCCCGAATCAAGTGAATAACGTGTTGGTTTTCCCGGGCATATTCCGCGGGGCACTTGATGCGATGGCGCCGCAGATTACCGATGAAATGAAGATTGCGGCCGCACGTGCGCTGTCCGAGGCGGTGGACCGGCCCATTGCGGATTGCGTGCTGCCAGACCCGCTGGACAAGTCCGTGGCCGCGCATGTGGCCGATGCGGTTCGGAGGGCGTCCTCCGCATGAGCGCCGACGAACGGCCGTCGGTCGTGACGGCATCGCGTCTGAGAGCGTTGGCGGGATGGGTGGGTCTGATGGCCGTCGGCCTCGCGATCATCTATTTCTGGCTGGACGGCTTCGAAGCGCTGTGGTCGGCGTCCGCCTTGTCCGATCGCCTGGCCGCCCTCGGCGTCCTGGGCGGCGCGGCCATCGCGTTGCTGATTGCGTTTGCCGTACTCTTTCCGCCCGTGCCTACCTTTCCGCTGACCATGACGGCCGGCCATGTTTTCGGGGTATACGGCGGCCTCTTTTGGTCGTGGACCGGCGCCATGCTCGGGGCCTACGGGGCCTTTCGCATCGCGCGACGGGCGGACACTTCTCCTTCTGCGCGCAGTGCAGCGACCGGCTCCTATTCGGCGTGATGACGCTGGCCCGCCTGTTGCCCGTGACATCGTTTGCCCTGTTGAGTTACGCCGCCGGGCTGACCGCCATGTCCGCACGCGCCTATCTTCTGGCCACCGGCATCGGGATGTTGCCCATGACGTTCGTATATGTCGCCTTTGGACACACCATCACGTTGTCGCCCCTATGGATGGCATTATTCAGTGCGGCACTCGTAACGTTATTGTTCGTCTTGCCGCGCTGGATCGAGCGGCGCAACGTGTTCGGGCTGAAGAAGTACTTTCCCCATCTTGTTTCGGGCGGGAGGAGGCAAGACATATGATTACGGTTGTCCTTTTTGTCTGCGGCTTTTTGCTGCTGGTCGCGGCGATCGAGCATTATGCATCGAAAAGCCGCGTGCCTGCGCCGGTCTGGGTGCTGGCGGCCGGCGTAGCGTACGGTTACATGGGGACCCACGTGACCACACTGCCGGAATTACATATCGCACCCGACATCACCTTCTTTGTTTTTCTCCCGGTTCTCTTGTTTGCCTCTGCCCGCTCTATTCGCTTGAAGGAATTGGCGGAGGTCGGCGTGGAAGCGGGCGTTTTTGCGATCCTCGGTGTGGGGGGCGTTTTGGGCGTCCTGACGCTCGGGATGATCCTGATACTGCAGGTGGACCCGAAACCAGCATTACTTTTGGCTACGGCACTGGCCGGGACCAATCCAATGGCTATCGGCGCCGTCCTGCACAAGTTTGGCTTCCCGCGTCGCATGCATGTGCTGATCGAGGCGGAGTCCATGCTGAACGACGGTGTCACGGTCTTGCTCTTTACTATCGTCAGCGCCATATTATTTCAGCGCACGGCATTCGTGGTGGAATATCCGGTCTGGGGTTTCTTCGCCGTGGTGGCGGGTGGTGCTGTGATCGGGATTGGTGCCGGTTTCGTCGCTCATGCGGTACTTTGCTCCTGGCGGGCATTACACGATCACTTCATCGGCGTGTTGTTTCCGCTGATTACCGTATATCTGGTCTTTGTTTTTGCTAAACAGGTCCTGCACCACGTGTCCGGCATCATTGCTGTGATGGCTGTGACCTTGACCATGGGGGCATTGCATGAGCGCGCACACACTGCGCGAGGCGCAGTATCGAAAGATCAAGATCGGTTCTTTGAGCAATTCTGGGGCTTTGCATCCACGCTGGTCAACGCGATCGTCTTTTTCGTTCTCGGTTCTACGATTGGGGCCCATGCATGGAATCTCGATGGCCTGGTTGTGGCGGCCCTGATCGCGCTTTTGATTGCGGCCCGGGCCTTGTCCGTCTATGGATGCGGTGCATTGCTATGGCCCACGCCATGGCGCGTACCGCTCACGTGGCAACACGGACTGAATCTCGCCGGGCTGAAAGGGTCCCTCTCGATCGCGCTGCTCCTGCAGCTGCCGTCTGATTATGAACACCGCCTGCTCTTTCTCTGCGCGGCGTTCGTGCTCGTCCTGTTCACGCTCATCGCGAACCCTCTAATTGCGCAGTGCCTGCTGAAGCCCGTCCCTTCTCGGTAGGGTCCTATACGGATGGCCGATTGCGGACGGGACCAAGCTTCCAAAGCCAACAGGAGAGGGGCCATACGCGCTCGCGTTCCCGGGTGATAATCCCAAACGAAGCGGGCTCTCCGCGCTATGTGGTTTGCTGGCCCGAGAGCAACCCGCGCAGATCGACCGGCTCATCGACATCAATCAAGCTATGGCCCGCAACAATGTGGCCCTGATCGACCAGGAAGAGGCCTGGCATTTGCAAGCGGCTGCCGCTGCCTGCCGGAGCAGGCCCGTCCAATTCCCGTTTCAAGTTCATTCCGCGAAGCATGACTCGCGGAGACAACACGTTTCGAAACGGCACATTCTTTAAGCCGACGGCCCGATACAGCCGCCGCTCTGGATCCCTGAAATGCGGGATGTTGGCAAGACCGTAATATTCAAATACCTTCTGAGCCGCTTCCTCATCAGCCATATGCACCAACACCGTAACCAACCCCTGTTTCTGAATGTCGTCTTGGAGCTCACGTAGTTCATGCAATAGGCGCTGACAAAACGGACAACTCAAATGCCGCAAGAATACAAGCAAAACAGGTGCAGCGGCTGACAGGTCTTCGAAAGATTGGTTCTGTTGCGTCCTGAACCCGTTTAACACATTGAACAGGGTGCTCTCTTTTTGATCCATAGCGGTTGATATACTTGGAGCCTACTGTTTGTACACCGACTGTCAATTAGGAAGTCGGGGCGAACGGGGGCTACTTGAGTTCCTTTTCTGCTTTAGCGACTTAAAAAACCCTCTTTAATCATTCATGTGTACGGCTTTTTGGTTTGTGCTGCCTGCTAAGAAACGTTTCATATTTATGAGGATCGTTCCGACACGTTCGGGAATAAAGATCGTCGATGAAGTCTCCGATCTGCAGGGGCAACATGAATAACAAAACAGCCACACGTTTATTGAAATCGTATCGCAGCGATGGCAGCGATGCGAACGATCCTGTTTTTAAGGACGCCTTAAAGCAAACCCGTCAAGATCCTGGATTGGGAAAATGGTTCGTTGAAGAGCAGGCCTTGGACGAAGCCATTGCTTCGCAGCTCAACTCCATTGCGGTGCCCGGTTCGCTTCGCGACGATATTCTGGCCATGGGGGCGGTCCACGAACAAGCGCGACCCCGCCTCTTTCGACGCTGGCGCGGTGGCGGAATGCTGGCCATGGCGGCGGCGCTGCTGGTTCTGCTGGGAGGCGGGTGGTTGTGGATGTATCGACAACCATCCTTGTCCTTTGAGCATTATCCACGTGTGGCCACTGGTTTTATGCGTTCTCAATTCGAACTGGAGATGGTCTCCAGCGACTTGATCGAAGCCAAGGGTTGGGTGGAGGGACGGGGCCTCTCTAGAGAGTTGCCGATTCCTGCCTCCCTGGCGCAAGCCACGAATCGAGGGGTGGGTTGCGCCCCTTTCGACTGGCGCGGCGAACAGGTACTCTTGTTATGTTTCTGGCTAGAGGACGGGACCGCACTGCATTATTTTGTCATGGATGCCGATGCGCTGCCTGATCCGCCAGCACCGGGCGAAATGCGCATGGCCCGCTATCGCGGCTATCAAACGGTGACTTGGCAGGAAGATGGTTTTGCGCTTGTCTTGACCACTTCGAATTTTGACCTGGATACGCGAACACTTTTACTGAATCACCTGGCTGGCAGCCCTGTCTTAACAGGTTTTCCGGCAGGCAATCCAATACAATGGGAGACCCTAGCAGCATGAGCACGGATACGATTGAATTTCGACAAGCCAATCCTTGGTTGGAAACCTCTACAGGCGAGCCGCGTGGTTACATTCAACCGCAAAAGCTGAGTGAGTTGTGGTTTCACACCGGGACCATTTGTAACTTGCAATGTCCCTTCTGCCTGGAAGGCTCAAAGCCGGGAGATACGCGTATCCAAGCGCTGAAGCTGGACGATGTCCGACCCTTTATTGAAGAGGCGGTCGGAATGGGCGTGGAACAGTTTTCGTTTACGGGGGGCGAGCCCTTTGTGGTAAAAGATTTTATCAAGATCCTTGAATTGGCTCTGACCCATCGTCCGTGCCTCGTGCTGACCAATGCGACGGAACCGTTGTTCAACCGATTTTCGGACGTTTTGCCACTTCTGGACAAGCCGCACCCGGTGCGCTTTCGCGTTAGCATCGATTACCCTGACGAGAAGCAGCACGACGCTGGACGCGGCAAAGGAAATTTCCAGCGCGCATTATCGACCATGAAACGTCTCAATGACCATGGATTTACCGTGTCGCTTGCCCGGCAGCGAGATAATGACGAAGATGTGGATGCCGTGGACGAGCGGTTTCGAAAAGTCCTTTCCGAGCATGGTATCCCCTGCGATATCAATATCGTCAGCTTCCCCGATTTCCTGATACCCGGCAGCACGGGGCATTCGCCCGAAATCACCGAATCCTGTATGACCACCTATCACACCGAGGAAAGCCGCGCATCGTTCATGTGCAACTACAGCAAGATGGTGCTCAAGAAGGACGGACGAATGCGAGTCTACGCCTGCACCTTGGTGGATGATGACGAGGAGTACGATCTGGGTGGGACATTAACGGACAGCATGAAGGCACGCATCATGCTGAAGCATCACCGATGTTTTTCTTGTTTCGCTTATGGAGCAAGTTGCAGCGAGAAATAGGAATCAGAAGTGCCGTGGCTCTGTTTGGCGCAATCAAGCGAGGGGAGGAGTACGATCATGCTTCTTGACGGTGCTATGATTGCCATGTTCCTCGGAGTGCTGGGGTCGTCTGTGGTGCATTTGTCGCAGGGGATGATGAAGCTGGGGCTGACTCGAATGCGAGAGACAGCTGTCCCCCGTTCGGGTCGTTGGATCTATGCGACTGGGATCCTGATGAATTTTAGTGCGCCATTCTGGGTCATACTTGCCAATACTTTTGCGCCGACGGTATTTTACACCTCGATGTACGGCATGGGGCTGATTGCGCTGGTGGTATTTTCATGTGTGAAAATGGGCGAATGCCTGCGGCCCATTCAGCTTGGGGTACGGCATCCATTATTGGTGGCACCTTGTTTATCGGGGCCGGGGAAATGATGGAAGGGACGCCCACTATGGCCGATTGGTCCCTCTTTCCGGTGGCGGTGTTCGCTGCGTTGTGGTTGGTGTCAGGCCCGTTGATCGCTTTATGGTGGAAGGGGCAGGGCCGTAGTGGCCGCGAAGTCTTTTTGGGGCTGGCGGCGGGCGGGATGCTGGCGTTGGACGCTGTGTTTAAGGGGATTGCCCAAGCTGGCGACGATGGCAGCACGTTTTTGCCACAAGGCTCAAGCTGGTGGATCTTTGGCGCAAGTTTTCTGGGTGCCGTTGGCGCGTTTGGGATGCTGCAGTGGGCCTACGTGCGCAAATGTCGGGTCGCGGTCGTTGTGCCTTCGTATGATGTGGCCTATGTGGCAGTTCCTTTACTGGTGGTCCCGCTGGCTGTGGAAGATGCGGCAATCGGTTGGTGGTGTGTGGTTGGCCTCGCGCTATTGGCTTTGGGTGTATACGGCAT
>SKLK01000110.1 GCA_007123265.1 Kiritimatiellia bacterium | reverse complement strand
TGGTCCAGTGCGCAGTATCCTTCGGGTACCGACGCCTTGGCCGAGGTGCAGGCGCCGGTCGCGGGGAACCGAAATGTGGACTTGGGCGCGGATATCACTGTCGGCCATCTTCGCGTGGCGGTGCCGTCCCATGCCGGCCGAAATCGAATCGACGAGTCGACCGGCCATCATGTGCTGCGCTTCGAGGCCGATCCCGGTCCGGCCACGCTGGATCTGATAGGGGCAGGTGCAGGTTTTGTCGAATTCCGGGTCGATGCGGGCACCTGGTTGGATACCGACCTGCGCATAGAGACCTCGGCAACTGATGGGGATCCGGAATACGGTGTGTTGCGCCTGCGACGGGGCTGGCACGGCGATGGAGGCTTGATTAAAACCGGTCCTGGCATGATGACGATGAGTGGTGACGATAAGACCTATCTGGGCGAAACCCGGGTGGAGGAGGGGATCCTGCGATTGACCGAACCCGCGACGCCAACGTTTTCGGCCGCAGTGACCGTCGAATCCGGTGGGCAGCTACGTCTGATTTCCGGCAATGCGCCGCGCGATTACGTGTTTAGCGGGCCGTTGCAAGTCGCCGGTGCCGGTGCCGACGAGACCCATGCCGGAGGGCAGGGCGCACTACGCTATGAGCCGGGACCAGGCGACCATTTGGCCACAGTGCATGCGGCGACCACGTTATCGGCAGCGCCGGTAATCCATGTGGCGGAGTCAGGCAATCGGCTCGTGCTGGCCGGTCCCTTGAGCGGCACGGGACCGTGGCATAAGACCGGTCCCGGTGCGTTGGCGATTACCGGCACATCCGACGGATTGTCGGGCGACTTGATCGTTCATGAAGGCCTCGTCGTGGTTGATAGTTTACTGGATATCCCGGTTCAATTGGCTGCGACCACCCAGTTGAGCGGTACCGGGCGCTTGGGACCGTTGCGTGGCACGGGCACCGTCGCCGTCCAGCCGGGCGACGCGTTGGTGGCGGATTCTGTGGACGGATTGAACCTGCAGCTTCCGCTACGATCCGATGCCCTCTTCACGGGCTTGCAACTGACGTCGCCGGTCCCTGTGACAGATACAGCCGCTGTGCATCCCCAATGGCAATTGTTCTTGCCCACACTGGCGCCCACAGCGGCGTCCACTTATCGGGGCGGGCTGCGGGTCGAAACCGATGACACCGCTGCGGATGCGTTGCTCTCGGCGATACAACCGCTGGTTTATGTGCTTGATCCTGGCGGAACGTATCATTTTGGCGGGCAGACATTTTCACTCTATGACGGCCCCCTAACGCCGATTATTGAGTTTGTCCCCGCCGACTTTCTCTATACCGATAATGCAATGAACGGACAGATAGTACGTGTGCGCTTTGCCGAGGGGGTCTTGCCGCGCCTGCAGTGGTGGGCGGATAATTTTACGGGTGATGAACTGGATGATCCCGCTGTCAGCGGATATGGCGCGGACCCCGATGACGAGCATTTGCCCAATCTTGTGCGGTATGCGCATGGCTTGGACCGGGGCGATGATCTGGAGCCCGCATTGCCATCCCTGCAGGTCATCGAGGTGGATGGGGAATCGTATATCGAGTATCGCTTCCAGCGGTTGCGGCATTTGGATGCCGGAATCATCTATCACATCAAAGCGACGGAATCCTTGCTGGATGAGTGGGGATGGGTAGGCGAACTAATGGAGGATGTGGAGGTGCTGCCTGCGCTTCCTGTGGATGCAGACGTCGAGCAGATCCGCATGCGAATTCCCCTGGACACTGCGCCAGCAGGCGGTTTCATTCGCTTGCGCGTCGACGCATGGGATGTGGACGCCGACCCGTAAAGAACCCCGCACATCACATCGAACTCTTCCCTTGCCAGCTCGTATTTAATCGGTTTAGTCTTCGATGAATAACGGAGCTTTGAATTGATCCATGAACGATCAGGCGCAGAGGGGAAATGTGGTTATGCAGAAGACGATCAATCATTTAGTACAGTTGCAGGAATTGACTTTGGCACGCGCGGAGCAAGAGGCAACCCTGTCAGGCGCGCAGTTGTCGCAACTGGACAAGTCGATTCAAACGATGATGGACGAGTTACCGGTCGATATCCGTTCGACGTTTGTGCGCATGTTGAAGAAGAGCCCGTTGGCCATTGTTCCCATTGCGAATAAGAATTGTTCGGCCTGCGGTATGAGTTTGCCGGTCAGCTTAATACAGGCCGTGCGGGCTGCGGAGCGATTGGTCACCTGCCCGAATTGTGGGCGCTTGCTGTACTACACCACGGCGGCCCCGCGCCGTATCAGTACCGCCAGCAGTCGGCGGCGGGGCGAGCCCCCGAAAGTAGGCATTGAGCGTTTCAGTTCGGTCGATTTGATGATTCCGCGCCTGGAGGCAACCGATCGCGACGGTGCCATCGCAGAAATCTGTCACCTACTCGAAGAAAAGGGCTTTATCGACAATGGTGAGCTTCTGACCGAGGAAGCGCTGAAACGTGAGGCCATAGTGAGCACCGCGGTTGATCAAGGGTTGGCCTTCCCCCATGTCCGTGGCGTTGAGGGAGGCGGTTTGACGCTGGCCTGTGCGATCAGCGAGAAGGGCATCCGGTTTGGTGGTCCATCGCGTTCGCTGACGCGTATACTTTTCTTTATGGTTATCCCCACCGCGGCGAGCGCGTTCTACTTGAAGCTGTTGTCAGGATTAACGGAAACCTGTCGCAAGGAAGATGCGCGGGATAAGTTGTTAGCCTGTGACACGGCTGAAAGTTTGTGGAAGACCTTGATTAAGATCACCAAATCAACGATCAGCTAAAAGCGGCGAAAAGGTGCCGTTGGAGTGGCTCCAGGGCCGTATCGTCATCGGCCGCCAGTGCGAAGGGCGTAACCCCCGTGCGTGAGATAAATTCCGGCAAATACGTTTGCGCTTCGGCCAAATCCATTTTATTGGCTACGACCAGTCGGGGGCGTTCGAGCAAGGCGGGATCATAGGACCCTAACTCGCGGGTGAGCCCATCGAAATCATCGGCCGGATGACGCCCGTCGACTCCACCCATGTCAATCACCCAGAGCAGGAAACGGGTGCGTTCGATATGACGTAAGAAATCGTGGCCCAGGCCGGCGCCGGTATGTGCACCATCGATGAGTCCAGGGATGTCGGCGATTTTGATTTGCGCGTAGTCCTCGTCCATGATCGTGCCAATGACCGGGTTGAGGGTGGTGAATGGATAGGCGGCGACTTTGGGTTGGGCCTGCGTCAGGCGGCGCAGCAGCGTCGATTTGCCCGCGTTCGGATAACCAACCAAGCCGACGTCTGCGACCAGCTTCAGTTCCAGGGTCATTACGCGTTCTTCGCCGGGAGTGCCGGGCGTCGATTCGCGCGGGGCTTGGTGCGATGCTGTCGCGAAGTGGATATTGCCCAAACCGCCACGGCCGCCCTTAGCAATTAGAAGCGTGTCGTTTTCCGCGACCACTTCGCCGATCCGTTCGCCGGTTTCATGATCCCAAGCCACCGTGCCGCAGGGAACCGGCAGAATCAAATCCGCGCCGGACCGTCCGTGGCAGTCTTTCGGTTGACCTTTCCCGCCATGGTCCGCCCGCTGATGCGGGCGATAATACAAATCCAACAGGGAATTGGCGTGGGGCGACGCCTGAATCAGGACGGATCCGCCATGTCCGCCATCGCCTCCTGACGGCCCTCCGCGCGGCACATATTTTTCGCGGCGAAACGCGACGCACCCATCGCCACCGTTGCCGGCGGAGACATACAGTCGCACGCGATCCTTGAATGTAATGGTTTTCATGGCAGGTTGCGGTGAAAGAAAAAGGCGAGCCCGAAAGCTCGCCTTGTTTCAAATCTTCAGGCTAGGCTCAGGCCGTTGCCGCATCAAGGATGTTGACGCGTTTGCCGTTCTTGTCAAATTTAACGGTCCCCGGTTTCAATGCGAACAATGTGTAATCCCGGCCCATACCCACATTCGCACCGGCTACAAAGCGTGTTCCACGCTGGCGCACCAAAATGCTTCCAGCCGTCACTGCTTGGCCACCAAATCGCTTAACACCCAAACGCTGGCCTTGGCTGTCGCGTCCGTTCTTGCTGGTACCTTGTCCCTTTTTATGTGCCATTTTACACCTCCGCCTGTTCAGTCGACTCGGCTGCAGCCGCCGATGTTCCGGTTACGTTCACGATCTTGATCCGGGTCAACTCCTGACGATGCCCGATCTTCTTCTTGTAGCCTTTGCGGCGTTTCTTTTTAAAGGAGACAACTTTGGGGGCGCGCCGGTGTTCGACTACTTCCGCGGTTACCGAGGCCCCTTCAACGAGCGGGGCCCCCACGGTTAAGGCATTTCCGTCGGACAATGCCAAGACGCGATCCAATGGAATCGTCTGGCCCGCCTCGTCTTCGATGCGCTCGATGTCGAGTACGCTGCCGTTAACGACGCGATACTGTTTGCCCCCTGTTTCAACTACTGCATATGCTTCCATAACAACTACCGTCCATGGCCCATGCGGGCTGTGATAAAACGAATCCCCAGCTAGCGCCTAGGGAATGAAGCGGGCAAGGTAGGGAATCTTGAGGTCAAAGTCAACCTCAGAAACGCTTTTTTTTGCGGGACGGCTGTAGGCCAGCTCGCAGCGGCGGATGGATATATCCACTTCCTGGCCTAGCCACGTTTCCGGCTGGTTGCCAGCCGCTTGGATCAAGCTTGTCAGGCGGGTGCGGCATCGGTACGATCTGTCGAATAAGCACTTTTTTGCAACGGTAAGGCATCGATGATCGATGCGTAGTGAGGAAGAGGAGAGGGTATGAGCATATTTAAGGCCTATGACATCCGTGGAATTTACGGGACGGAGCTGACGACAGAATTGGCGTATCAGATCGGGCGGGCGTTTGCGACGTTTTTGACGTGTCGCAAGGTCGTAGTGGGGCGGGACATGCGGCCTCATTCGCAGCCGTTATTCGATGAATTGGCCCGCGGTTTGGTTGAGCAGGGGGTGACGGTAATCGACTTGGGCTTGTGTTCCACGCCGATGTCCTACTACGCCAACGGCAAACTGGGCGCCGACGCCGGGATCATGATCACGGCGTCGCACAACCCGGGCGAGTACAACGGCTTCAAAATGTGCCGCGAGCAAGCCATTCCGATTAGCGGGGCCACAGGCATCAAGGACATTGAACGTATTGTCCTCGAGCGCGCATTCGACGAGCCTGCGGCGAATCCGGGCCGGATTGAGACCTACAACATCGCCAGCGAATACATGGATCATATCCACGCCTTCGCCGATTTTATTTGCCCGATCAATGTCGTGATTGATTACGCCAATGGCATGGGTGTCCTGGAAGGCGAGGTGCTGGATCATTTGATGGGGGTCGAGCCGCTCTTTAAAGAGATGGACGGCACGTTTCCCAATCATGAGGCCAACCCGTTACATGCCGAGACCTTTGCGGCGTTGCAGCAACGGATTCGCCAAGGTACGTGCGACTTTGGCATCTATTTCGATGGCGATGCGGACCGTGCCGGTTTCACCGATGAACGGGGCGAGATCGTCTCCAATGACATGATTACGGCCTTGATTGCTCAGGCCATATTGGAAAAGGAGACCGGGGTCGTATTCTATGATCTGCGCAGTAGTTGGGCGGTCAAAGAAGTGATCGAGGAAGCGGGTGGTGAAGCGCGTATGTCGCGGGTGGGTCACGCGTTTATCAAGGAACAAATGCGGGAAGCGAATGCCGTCTTTGCCGGTGAGTTGTCCGGACACTATTATTTCCGCGAAAACTACTTTGCCGAAAGCGCGGCCTTGGCCGCCATCCTGATCGGGAACCTGATCAGTCACAAAGGTCAGCCCCTGTCTGAATTGGTGAAGCCGGTGATGCGCTATTGTTCCAGCGGCGAAATCAATTCCACCGTTCCGGATGTGCAGCCTGTTTTCGCGCGCTTACGCGAAGCGTATCCGGATGGCCGGGTGATTGAATTGGATGGCTTGAGCATTGAATTTGATGATTGGTGGTTCAATGTCCGGGCCTCGAATACGGAGCCGTTGGTACGCCTGAATCTTGAAGCGAAGACCGCGGCGGAAATGACGCGGCACCGGGATGAGGTGCTGGCCTTGATCCGGGCGTAATCAACGCTTCATGGCCCGATCCGGTACCAACGCGACCCGCTCAAAAGGTTGGGCGGAATCCTCTTTGACGCAGGTCACGCCCCGCGGCTGGTGGCATGAGTTCCTGGCTCGGCAACGGAGCGGTTTGACCGGTCATTTAGGCGCAGCGGGGTACCCCTTTCGCAGCCGCGGATGGCGTCAGTCGCAGATTGCGCTCGGCAAACGTGGCGGCACCGGGTGGTGGCCTTTTGAGCAATATGCCTATTGGGTCGATGGCCTGATCCGGTGTGGCCTGTTACTCGACGATGAAGGCTTAAAGGCGAAGGCACGGCGCCAGATCGATTACGTGCTAGACCATCCCGATCACGACGGCTACCTCGGTCCGGCCGCCTTGAAGGACCTCGCAGATCATCCCTACGCCTCTGAACGATGGCCACACGCCGTGTTCTTCCGGGCGGTTATGGCGGATTACGATGCGCGACCGGACCCGCAAACGTTGCGGCGGTTGATTGGTCATTACCTCTCACAAACCGCGCCCCACGAAACCACGCGAAATGTATGCAACATTGAAATCATGGCGTGGCTCTATGAGCGGTCGGGTGATGCCCGGATGAAGGCGATGGCGGAATCTGCGTATGCGGCCTTTCAGGTACATGCGCAGAAGTCCGGGGCTACGTTGCGCAATATGTTAAGTGATGATCGGGCAGGTGACCATGGCCCAACCTACATGGAATTGTTCAAGCTGGGCGCATTGATGTATCGGCTGACCGGGAAACGACGCTACATCAACGCTTCGGTTAACGCGCAACGGAAATTGGAACGGGACCATGTATTGATCGATGGAGTGCCCAGCGCCACGGAGCATTTGCGCGGGATCTACAGCCGCGCGGGGCACGAGACATGCGTGATCACTGATTATCTCTGGAGTTTGGGGATTCTGTTGGCAAGTACCAAGGATGCACAATACGCGGATGCGATGGAGCGCGTGGCCTATAACGCCTTGCCGGGGGCCGTGACCAAGGATTTCCGGGCGTTACAGTACTTTTCAGGACCGAACCAAGTCGTTGCCGGGGCGCATACCAATCATCATCCGCATGGGACGGGCTACGCGCATGTAAGTTATCGTCCCAATCCCGCCACCGAATGTTGCCCCGCTAATGTCCATCGAGCCATGCCCGCGTTGATCGGACGGGCGTGGATGCAGGAAGGCGCTGACCACCTGATTGCCGCGCTCTATGGGCCTAGTGTCTATGACGGTCGGATGCAAGGCCATTGCGTGAGGGTACGGCAAGAGACTGCGTATCCCTTTGACGACCAGGTCACGTTCCATTTTGAGCTCGAGCAGTCGTTGTCCTTGCGGTTTTCGTTCCGCATTCCGGCTTGGTGTCAACATGCGCGGGTGTGTGTCAATGGCAAGCCAGTGAAAAGGCCATGGAAACCGGGATCGTTTCACAGCCTCAAGCGTGTGTTTGCAACCGGTGACCAAGTGACCGTTACATTGCCCCGGACCCTGCGCGTGGTGTCTGGCCCGGAAGAGGGGGTGGGGTTTGAATACGGTCCTTTGGTGCTGGCGTTTCCGGTGCCTGAAACGCGAAGCACTGAGGCGGATGAACGCTCAACCGCGAAGTTTCCCTCTTGGTCGATCATGCCGACAGGCGCGTGGAATTACGGTGTTTCGTTTCAGCCTGGTGACGATGTTTCAGACGTGGAGGTGGTGCAGCGGGCTGCAACCGGATATCCATGGGATTCGGAACATGCGCCATTGGTCGTGCGCATCCCTGCCCGGCGGGTGCCCGGCTGGACGATCCAGCGCAAGCGCAAGCTGGTACACCGGTGGGGACGCCACCGTCGTGTGGTGGAAGGGGATCTGCGCTTCATGCCGCCCCTGCCGACACCCGCGCAGCGCGCACGGGCGTTGAAGCGGGTCGAGACGATTGAGCTCATTCCATATGGAGCAACCTGTTTGCGGGTGACTTGGTTCCCACAGTTAATTCTTGTCTGATTGCCGCCAACTGAGGCAGGCTGATACCGTAATGAGAGCCGATCAACCGCGTATCGTATCGATTGTCGTCCC
>SKLK01000017.1 GCA_007123265.1 Kiritimatiellia bacterium | reverse complement strand
GTACCCGCGCGCCCTCGCTGGCGGCATGCAGGATACTGCGCATCATGGCGAAATTTGAGGTTACGCCCTGATCATCGAAGCTGCGAATGGCCAGCACGGGAACGCCGGCATCGGTTGATCTGCCGTCGGGGGACAGGGCACCCGAGGCGATTAACGCCATTTGCGTGCCATGCCCGGCGACATCGACGGGGTCGCGGTTCGGGTGCAAGGCATTGTATCCGCCCAGCACCAGCCCGTCCAATTCCGGCATCATGGAGAGCCCCGAGTCCAGCACCGCGACCGGTGCCGCATCGGGGCGCGGGACCGGTACGGTCTGCAGATTGGGCGAGGCCGCCCCCGTGCGCGGCTGTGTCGGTGGCAGGCGATAGGCGTAGTTGGGTTCCGCCTCCGCCACCAATGGGTTACGTGCCAGCCGCGCGACCAGGGCCGGAATATTGGTCCCGGGTGGCAGGCGAATGCGGTATAAGCCGAGGTCGGGCAGGCTATCGACTACCGTGCCGCCCAGTTCGCGGATGAGGACGCGGATCGCATTGATATCGGCACCCGGCGCAAAACCGATAATAATTTCGTCGGCGATGAATTCCACGCCGCTGCCATCGCCGGCGCGGACGACTTGAAAGTCGGAGAACACATCCGGCAATGGTTGTGCGCGTTCACGTTGGCCGGGCGTATACACGGCAATTTCCGCCAGTCGTGTGAGCGGGCCCAGCGGGCCCGGTACCACATCCCACGTCAGGACATAGGTGAACGCGTCCAGCAACTCTTCCAGCGTCCGCTCCAGGCTGGCCCCGTCCACGTTCGCGGTGATCCGGACATCAATCGCCGGGTCAAAGGCCACGTCCACGCCAAAATGCGCGAACTGATGCATCAAATCGGACAACGACGCCCCGCGCGCATGCAGCGAGATCCGATCGTCATCCAGCGCCAAGGAAAGCGCCGCCGCTGAAGCGGTCATAAGCAGCAGGACACTGCCTACCAGCAGTGCCAGTCCGTATCCAGCGCAGCGACCACGCGGCATCCGGTCAACACTGGATGTGGGCGAACACGTCATGTCCGGCCAATTTTTCGCGGCCATTAAGAAATTCAAGTTCAATCAGGAAATCAACCGCCCGCACGACGCCGCCCAGTTGTTCGACCAGACTCACCGCCGCTGCGGCTGTGCCGCCGGTCGCCAACAAGTCGTCGATAATCAACACCTGTTCCCCCTCATCGACGGCGTCGGTATGCATGGCCAAGGTGGCCGCCCCGTATTCCAGTTCGTAGGATGCCTCGATTGTTTCATACGGGAGTTTGCCCTTCTTCCGGATGGGCACGAATCCGGCGTCGAGGTACTGGGCAACGGCCACACCGAATATAAAGCCGCGCGCTTCAACCGCCGCCACTTTATCGATGGCCTCGCCAACATGCCGATGGGCCATCAGTTCAGTGGCCGCCTTGAGCAGCCGCGCATCGGCCAAAATCGGCGTGATATCTTTAAAGAGAATCCCGGGTTGAGGAAAATCCGGCACATCGCGGATCACTGCGGCGAGCTGGCTGGCATTCATGCGTATCCTTTCTGATCAGCTTAGGCTGGTTGTTCGTTCGCTTCCATCATCTGCCGCATTTTCAGCAACGCGGCGTTCTGTATTTGTCGCACGCGTTCGCGGGTGATGTCGAATCGTTTTCCAACACTCTCCAGCGTCTCTGCCCGCACCCCTTGCAAGCCGTACCGGTACTTCAGGATCGCCTGCTCGCGCTCGTCCAAGCGGCCCAGCAACTCCTCAGCCTCGTCCCGCAATTGCCGGTCGTTAATATCGTCCAGGGGACTGCGCACCCGGGCATCGCCGACAATTTCCGAGAACTCCGCCCCATCATCTTCGCCGCCAATTGGCGCATCCAGCGAGGCCGGTCGCATGGCCACGGTCTTCCAGTGCGTGATTACGGCAACCTTGACCTCAAGTTCCTCCGCCAGCTCCTCGTCTGTCGGCTCGCGACCGAATTGTTCGGCCAGACGATGCTGTGCCCGGCGCATCCGTGCGATTTTGTCCACCAAATGGGCCGGCAAACGAATGGTTTTGCTTTGGTTGGCCAAGGCCCGTTTAATCGATTGCTTAATCCACCAGGCCGCGTACGTGCTTAGTTTGCCGCCTTTTTTCGGGTCAAACCGCTCAACGGCTTTCATGAGACCGATGTTCCCCTCGGAAATCAGATCCAACAAGGGCAAACCGTAACGCGCATAGTCTTGTGCAATCTTCACGACCAACCGCAAGTTGGCGCGGATCATCAATTGCTTCGCTTCTTCATCGCCGCGCTTGATTTTGGCGGCCAGACGGATCTCGTCCGCCGGTGTCAATAAAGCCGTTTCACCGATTTCGCGGAGATAAATGCGTATGGTTTTGTCTTGTTCTCTCATGATTTTACCCGTCCCTAGTGGAGTCGAGCTTGTCTGTCAAAACTAACATCCGATGCACCCGGTGCATTTTGAAGCGACAGCCAGTTAGACAGGCCGGAATACGTGCCGTTCGTTTTTTGTTGCGAATTATGGAGCGCCAAAGACAAATCCGGTAAACCCGTAGCCCGCTATGTGCCCTGCGGTGCTTGTGCCCATTTACTCGTTTGCTGTCAGGGCTGCGATCGCCGCAAGCGCGGACTTCGCATAGTGGTCCGGGGCGGCGGCGGTGCGAATATAGGTTTGTGCGGCAGCGCCCATCGTTTCCCGCCGCGAGGGATTGTTCAACAGGCCCTCGCACGCCTGAATCAAGTCCGCCATACTGCCCGGATTAGTCAGGTAGCCCGTTTCCCCGTGGCGAATGTAGTCCACCGTGCCGGGAGATGATGTGGTCACGACCGGCTTCCCCATAGCCATGGCCTCCAGCATGACGACTTGGCCGGTGGCGCGCTCCGTGGGCCGCAGGGGCAGACAAACCACGGTGGCGCCCCCGAGAATATCCAAATAGGTGGTTCGGTCGACTTCCCGATAGAGCGTCACATTGTCCGGGAGAACCACCTGCTTCAGATCATTGTGCCCGCAGATGATTTTGACAGCCCAATCGGGCCGCGCTTTGGCCAGCTCCAGCATGGCCGGGTAATCGCGCAACGTGCGCCCGGCAGACACGATGTAGGCGGGCGTCCGCGCGGGCACCGTTTCCGGTAATAGCGTGGCGCAGAGCGGCACAAACCGAAGTCGCGCATGCGGCACGCGATACCGTGCGGCTGTGGTCTCCACTTCCCGTCGGCTGTTGGTGATCAGCCCGGTTGCGCGGCGGGCCAGGTATCCGTAAATCGCCGTCTTCCAGCGCCACCGCCACGAATCCGGCTGGGCCGAATCGATGAATACCTCCATCATAATTTGCTTGGGTGGCCGCCGTAAAAGTGCGCAAAGGGCCGCATAGGCCATCGAAGGCCGTATGCCCATAGTCACGACAACATCCGCTTCGCGCCGTCGCCGCAGCAGGGTCCAGGCTTGTTTCCACGCCGATCCGTCGTTGGTGTCGCCCGGCACGAAAATGGATCGGGTCCGTGCCTGCCAAAGCGGACTTTGCCAGAACACCATGTTGGTTAGAATGGTCGGGACGGGTTGGGTCATGATGCCGCTTGGCCTCGTCCCCCAGCCGGGTCCAATTGTAAACGTAACCCCTTGATCTTATTGCGGCCAAAGCGCTGTTGAATCTTTTCCAGCATCGCCTTCTCTCCCGGCCCGCGCAATTCCTGAAGCCAGACCGAATGGTCGACGAAGACAATCAGGGTCTGGCGATCCAGTCGTCCTGGGCGGGTGTGTTTCGCCACCGGCTCACCAATCAACTGTGGCCATTCATTCAGCAGCGACCGTTCCCATAGGGCGTCATCCAATCCCAGCTTTTGCATCACCTTGGTTAGCGCATGTGCAGGTGTTTGAATCCGGTAGGGGCTGGGCGGGCGCCGGTCCGGAAGTTGAAAACGTTCGCGCTCCACCGCCCAGCGGGAGAGGGTTGCCTTGGAATGTAGTCGCGGTTCCATGCACACATCCTAGCAAAGGGCGGACCGACGCTAAACCGAATTTTTCAGCCGGGGCCACGCCCATGCTCCGTTTGCGCGCTGTGGGGGGTACGCTCTCGTCGGTAACTTAAAGCGAGATGCGAACACACCGACAGATGTACACGCTTCGCAGTCGGCACGTTTTTGGTGTCATCTTTCCCTGGAAGATTCGAGTCTTCAGTGGAGGCCGTGCCCCCCCCTTTACGTTGAAACTCCTTGTGCCCGCGCATTCTCTGGAGTCCTGGCCGCTGATTGATGCAGACAGCAGTTGCCCTTCATGCGGCAGTCTGGTACGGTTTTCGCTCGCGCTCAGGGGGGCAGGGAACTGGCGGCCCCGTCTGGCGCGACCCTTGGGAGGACGTACACCTTGTATCTTAAACAAATAGAATTGGTTGGTTTCAAGAGCTTTGCCCACAAGACGAAACTCGATTTCGAGCCGGGGATGACCGCGATCGTGGGGCCGAACGGCTGTGGCAAAAGCAATATTTCCGATGCGGTCCGCTGGGTGCTGGGCGAACAAAGCGCCAAAGCATTGCGTGGCTCGAAAATGGAAGACGTGATCTTTAACGGGACCGACACGCAAAAACCGTTGTCGCTGGCGGAGGTGAGCCTGACCCTGGCCGATTGCGAAGCGACGCTGGGAACGGATTACGATGAAGTCACCATTACGCGTCGCGTACTGCGTTCGGGCGAGGGGCAATACTTTATCAACAAAGCCGCCTGTCGCCTGAAAGACATCCAACGATTGTTCATGGATACCGGCATCGGCACCAACTCCTACTCATTGATGGAGCAGGGCCGCATTGACTTGATCCTGAGTTCGCGACCGGAAGACCGCCGCGCCGTTTTTGAGGAGGCCAGCGGGATCACGAAATTCAAGGCCGATAAGAAAGAGGCCATTCGCAAGCTGGAACAGACCGAGGCCAACTTGCTGCGCTTGGCGGATATTATCCGTGAAGTAAAACGGCGCATTATCTCCTTGCAGCGCCAAGCAGGAAAGGCCAAGCGCTACAAATCGTTACAAGAGGATTTGCGCGCCTACGATACCTATTTATCCCGTGAACGACTTGGTCTGTTGGCGGGTGAAATCGCCCAGCTTGAAGCCCGGTTAGGGGAAATGCAGCAGCGGGAAGATGCGGGTCGGGTTGAAATTGGCGAAATCGAGAAGCAAGCGCACGCCCTGCGCACGCAAGTCCAGCAGCAGGAAGATGTAATCGCCCAGGCGATGGAAGCGGCCTCACGGGCGCAAGCCGAGTATGACCGGGCGCAGCAGACGATTCAGGTAAATAAGGATCGGATCGAGGAATTGGAACAGTTGTCGGCGCGCGATCACCGGGATGCGCATGAAGCAGAGCAACGGTTGGGGATCCATCAGGAATCGTTGACGGCGTTGGCCGATCAATGGACTGAAGCGGATCAGCAGCGGGCTGCTGCGGAAGCGGATCTGGAGGCGCACGCGGCCCGCCTACAGGCGTTGGACGCGGAAGTGGCCGAGATTCGTGAGGCGCTCAACCAGTTGCGGAGCGAATCCGTCGATTTGGAAAGTCGCGGGGCACGCCTGCAAAATGAATTATCCAATCTGGATGCCGGCGAACGCAACAACGTCACGCGCCGTGAACGGTTGTCGGCCGAGTTAGCGGCGACCAAGCGGGCGGTGGAGAAATTCGAAAATCGTCGCGACGAAACGGAAACCCATATGGCCACCCTGCGGCAGCAGGTTGAGGACCATGAAGCGCGATTGCTCTCGGTTCAGGCCGAGAAGAAGGCACTGGCCGAGGAAATGGTCGGCTATCGCCAAGCGATGGGCGACTTGCAGAAGCGCATGGCTGCACGCGAAGCGCAGGCGGAACTGTACCGTCAATCCGATGCCGAGGCGGAGGATCTGCCGCCCGGCGCGCAACAACTGCTGCGTGGTGGCGACGAAGGTATGGACGGACAGGACCTGGTGATTGGCACGTTGGCGGAACACGTGCAGGCAGAGCCGGCTTACCAGAAGGCGTTGGAAGTGGCCTTGCGCGCATGGCTGGACGCTGTGGTTGTGCGTGATCAAGCCGCACTGCGCGCGACCCTGCGGGCGCTGGAAGATCATGCGGCCGGATCCGCCCGCATCCTCGCCCTCCAGGTCGAGCGCCCCATAGCGGAATCTGACGATGATCTGCCGGGCGAGCCCCTGTTGAATCACGTGCGGGTGGGCGACGAGTGGCGGCCTTTAGCGGCGCGGTTGTTGGCCTCAGTGCGCGTGGTGGCGTCATTGGATGAGGCCGATCCAGCGAGCCATCCGTCGATTCATTGGGTGACGCCGCAAGGCGCCTCGTGGCGAGGGGATGGGTGTGGCGAATTCTGGTTGCCGGGGGCGCAGGAAGCCAATCCGATGACCCGGCGCCATCTTTTGGCCCAGTGGCAGGCCGAGATTGACGCGATACGCACGGACATGGCGCGGGCTGAGCGGGACATGCAAACGGCGACCGAGCGTGACGAAGCACTCGATCAATCCATCCATGAGGCGCGAACGGAACTGGACAAGGTACGTCGCGAACTAGCCGTTAGCGAGGGCGAACACCAAGTCAAGGCGGAGGAAGCCCGACAAGCAGCGGAACGGATGGAGACCGTCACCTTTGAACTAGAAGCGTTGGTGGAGCAGCAAACATCCAGCAGCGAGCGGCGTCAGGCGATTGTGGATGAGATCGAAGGGGTGCGGAGTCGGCAGGGGGACGTTCGCCACACGCTGGCCACCCGCAGCGAAGTGTTGCAGCAAAAGGAAGAGGCGCGCAGCACCTGTCTGGCGGAAGTGACCGAGAAACGGGTGGATGTCGGCGCCCGCCGTCAAGCCGTCGCCCAGGTGGCTGCACAGCGACAGGATATTGAACAGCGGATAGCGGAGTTGGCGGGATTGATTGCCGAGCGGCGACAAGGTCTCAACAGCTATTTGCAGCGAATTGAAGAATTGCGCAATCACATGACGGATACGGAGTCGCGACTTGAGCCGTTATCCAGCGCGGTACAGCAGCAAAAGACCGCCTTGGACCACGCTCGCCAGGCAAGGGAAAATCATACCGTTGCCCTGCGCCATCTCGATAGCGAATTGCATGCCAAACGCTCGGCGCTGGATGAATGGCGTAACCAGCGGTCCGCGATCGATGTCGAGCTGGCGGAACAGCGCATGCGCCGTCAAACCATCATCGACCGGCTTTCGCAAGCCTATCGCTTGACGCCCGAGGAACTCGATGCGTTGCCCGAGCCGGCGTGGGAAAATGAGGAGCGTCCGGATCGCGAAACACTGGAGACCATGATTGCGGAGATTCGCACCAAACTCGATTCCATGGGCCCCGTGAACCTGATTGCCATCGAGGAATACGAGGAATTGGAGGAACGCTTCCAGTTCCTGACCGGACAACAGGACGATTTGATCAAGGCCAAGACGCAACTGATGGATATGATCCGCCGGATCAACAACACCACAACCGAGATGTTCGTGAAGACCTTTGAGCAGGTGAATACCAATTTTCAGCAGACCTTCAAGCAATTGTTTGGCGGGGGATCGGCGAAACTGGTGCTGGTAGACGACGATGATGTGTTGGATTCCGGGATTGAAATTATCGCCCGGCCGCCCGGCAAGAAATTGCAAACCGTATCCTTGCTGTCCGGTGGCGAACGTACCATGACCGCGGTGGCCCTGCTGTTTGCCTTGTATATGGTAAAGCCCAGTCCATTCTGTGTGCTGGATGAGCTGGATGCGGCGCTCGACGACGCCAATATCGGCCGCTTTGTGACCATGGTGCAGGGCTTTGTCGGGCGCTCCCAGTTCGTGGTCATTACGCATAACCGGCAAACGATTGAGGCGGCGGATGCCCTATACGGCGTAACCATGGAGAAGTTTGGCGTGTCCAAGATTATGTCGGTGCGTTTTCACAAACAGCATCAACGCGACGAAGAAAGTGGCGCAATGGCGATAGCTTCCACCGAAGCCGCAGCATCTCCGAAAACTTAGCCCGCAGCATCCCATAGTTGCAAACCGCCCTTGGTCGGTCGGGATTAGAGGCCGCACAAGGCATGATTCAGATCACGCACGTGCGCTTCCAGCGCTGTGGATGCCCCGCCATGTGCCTGACTTACCACACGTTTAACTGTCCTGTAATGATTGTTCCTTTGTGAAACTTTTCCTTGCCGGCATCAGGGAATCCCTG
>SKLK01000127.1 GCA_007123265.1 Kiritimatiellia bacterium | reverse complement strand
GCGCTGTCGATGGAAAAGAGTTGGAAACGGTGGCCATAGCCTCTACGTTTTCCCACATGCAAATCAAGACGGATATCACGATTATCGGTGGCGGCATCGTCGGCTTGTCGACGGCCCGTGCCTTGGTGGAAGCCGGTTTGCGTAAGGTGCTGGTGCTGGAGGCGGAGCCGCGGGTCGCTGCGCACCAGACCGGCCACAACAGCGGGGTCATCCATTCCGGTCTCTACTACAAACCCGGATCGCTTAAGGCCCGCTATTGTGTGGCGGGCCGCGAGGCGCTGTATCGGTTTTGCCTCGATTATGGTATCCCGCACGAACGTTGCGGTAAGTTGGTCGTCGCTACCACGGAATCGGAGCGGGCCCAATTGCGGATGCTGGAACAACGCGGTCAAGCCAATGGCTTAATCGGTATCCGGCGCTTGGACCCGGTCGCAATGCGGGAGCGGGAACCAGAAGTGGCAGGGGTAGAAGGACTGCTGGTGCCGGATACGGGCATCGTCGATTTCAAAGCCGTCTGCGCCACTCACTGCGACTGGCTGACGGGGCGGGATGTCCCTGTCCATACGCAGGCCGGAGTTGAAACGATCACACCGGTGGCCGATGGCTTTGTCCTCCAGACCGCGGCGGGCGAAGTGCATACCGGTCATTTGATCAACTGCGCCGGCTTAAACGCCGATCGCATCGCCCGCATGGCCGGTTGTCGACCGGCCGTCCGCATGGTCCCGTTTCGCGGTAGCTACGTGAAACTCAGGCCGGCGGCGGAAAAACGGGTGGCGCACCTGATCTACCCGGTCCCGGACCCGCGTTTCCCGTTTCTGGGGGTTCATTTTACCCGCATGATCGGCGGAGGTGTCGAAGCCGGGCCCAATGCCGTGCTGACCTTCCGCCGTCAATGGTACGCGCCCGGCGATGATCCGCGCCGCGATTTTAGTGTCCTTGGCTATCCCGGCTTCTGGCGCATGGGCCTGCGCTACGGCTCCATGGCATGGGCGGAATGGTGGCGTTCCCGCTCCCGGACCCGGATGGTGCAAGCCTTGCAACGCTTGGTCCCCGCCATTCAAGCAGACGATATCGAACCCCACGGCTCCGGCATCCGCGCCCAAGCCGTGAGCCGCGATGGCCGGTTGGTGGACGACTTCCAACTCATCGAAGCGCCACGCCAACTGCATGTGCTGAATGCCCCGTCACCGGCCGCCACCGCCAGCCTGCGCATTGGTGAGGAAATCGCCGCCCGTGCCCGCGCCGTATTCGATCGATAGGAGCTAGTTTGCCGTGCCGATATCTGCATCATCCACCTATCAGCGTCGCCGCCGCGAATTTCGCAAGCACTTCTTCCCCCAGGCGCAACCCGCAGAATGGCGGGACTGGCAATGGCAGTTGCGTAACCGCATTCGTGACGCGGATGCCCTGGGCCGTATCTTTACGCTCACCGACGATGAACGAGCCGCCATCGCCCGACGTCAAGGCGCCTTGCCATTGGGCATGACCCCGTATTACGCCAGTCTGATTGATCCGGCTGATCCGGCTGATCCGATCCGCAAGACCATGATCCCGCAATTGGCCGAGTTTGAGGTTGCACCGGGCGAAATGACCGACCCCCTCGGCGAGGATCCGCGGCGTCCGGTTCCCGGTATCGTCCATACCTATCCCGATAAAGTCTTGTTCCTGGTCACCGACCATTGCGCCACCTACTGCCGCTATTGTACCCGCTCGCGGGTAGTCGGTTCCGGCGAGCTGGTGCCCAGCCGCCGCGCGTGGGCCCAGGGATTGGACTACATTCGGGCCACGCCCCAAATCCGCGATGTCCTCCTGTCCGGCGGTGATCCGCTGACCCTGTCGGATCAACGGTTGAACGAGTTGTTGACCGAATTGCGAGCGATTGAGCACGTTGAATTTCTGCGTATTGGCACCAAAATTCCCGCCGTGCTGCCCCAACGGATCACCCCGGCCTTGTGCCGTATGCTGAAGCGGCATCACCCGCTGTTTTTCAGCATCCACTTTACGCATCCCGCCGAGTTGACCCCGGAAAGTGCCCGCGCGTGCGAACGTCTGGCCGATGCCGGTATCCCGTTGGGCAGCCAGACTGTTTTATTGAAAGGGGTAAACGATGACCCGGAAACGATGAAACAGTTGATGCTGGGCCTGCTACGCATCCGCGTGAAACCGTACTACCTCCATCAATGCGATGCCGTATCCGGCTCGTCCCACTTTCGCACCTCGATTCAACAAGGCGAAGCGATCCTGCGACACTTGCACGGACACACCACGGGATATGCCGTACCCACCTATATGCTCGACGCTCCGGGCGGTGGCGGTAAAGTCCCGCTGACGCCGAATTACGTCGTCGGTCAACAAGGGCAGGTCCTGCACGTGCGCAATCACGAAGGCGTGGACTTCCACTATCATCTGCCGCCGCCCGACGAATCAGGCCGACCGTTGCCATTGCGCGACGAACATGCCGCCGCACGGGCCCATCCACGGATGAATCCATAACTCGCCCCGCGCCGTGTCGCCGGTCAACGGGTGGATCATGTCCATCGGCACAAAATCCGGGTGCCGCTTCGCAAAGGCCTGCACCTGTGCGGTCGTTTCGTGTGCGGTCGCAGTGCAAACAGAATACACGAGTCGCCCGCCCGGGCGGACCGCAGCCGCGGCGATGTCCAATAGGCGGGCTTGCGTTTCAGCCGCGCGGGGGATCGCGTCCGGCGCCGTGCGCCACCGCGCATCCGGACTACGCGACCAAGTGCCGGTACCACTGCAAGGCGCGTCGACCAATACACCGTCCCAGTCCGCTGCGCTCCCCCCGCTTGCTGGCTGATCCGGCGCGAAGGATGTAAACTCCACGCGCTGTTTTAGCTGGGGATGCCGCGACAGCCGCCGTTTCCCTTCGTCCAACGCTGTCGAGCGGGTATCCGTTGCCAGAACGTAACCTTCCGTGCCCACGGATTCGGCCAGTAGCAGCGACTTACCGCCGCTACCCGCGCACATGTCCCACCACCGTGTTCTAGGTGTCGGGGCGCAGAGCCAGCCGACGCATTGCGAGGCCAGGTCCTGTATTTCGATCGTCGGCTGTCCTGCCGGGCCCCGCAGTTGCTCCCGGCTAATGGCTTGGGGGCAGGCGGCCGTGCCCAGACGACCCGGCCAAGGCGTGATCGTGAATCCGGCTGCCTCCAGTCGTGCATAGGTCGTCCCGGCTTCGTCTGCAGCCACCCGCAGCCATGTGGGCGGCCGCTGTTGTAGCGATTGCACGTAGCGCGTGAAAAAATCCGACTCGCCGGGACCTGTCAATGTGCCGGCCAACCAGTCCGGGGCCAGCTTATCCGGGTCCCCCGCTGAAGCGAGTGGGGAGGGCACCTCAGCGGCGCGCTCGTGCTCGATGTAGTCCAGCAACGGATGGTCCAGTGACGGTTCATGACGACGGACCCTGATCAGTGCCGCCTCGTAATCTTCGTTTGCAAAAATCCAGCCTCGCCACCGAAAGAAGGCAAACACGCAATCGGATATTAACCGGCGTGTCTTCGAACCCAGCGCGCGATTCGCTTTGAAATGCTTCGCCAGCCAGCGGTCAGCGGGGATACCTGCCCGTACGGCGGCATCGGCGGCGGCCACCACATCAATTAAGCGCTTGGCCTGAGCGGGAAAACTGGTGGGATAGGTTGTCGGATGCTCCGTCATTGATGTCGCGCATGGTGGCGCTTTGCGAGGCATCGCTCAAGTCGGAAAATGCGACGTGTCAGGGACAGATACGGTATGTCCCGTGAAGGTGGGGCGAATCCTCCCGCCTTCGCCCGAACGCTGCGCGTCGGGACTACGGCGCGGCAAGCCGGATGAGCCGCGAAAGAGTAACGATCCTGATCCGAACATGAACCCACCGCGCCAAGATCGCTTGTCCACAGGCACAGTTGACGCAGGGTAGGGGATACCCTAGGGTTTCTCCGATGAATAGTTTGGCATGTTATTTCCGCTCGATTCGTGATGCATGATACGGCCGCAAAGTTGGCCGACCTCGAACGGCCGGATCCCGCAGCGTGGGAATCGGCGCGCGCCGAAGCTGTGCACCTGCGCGATGCGCACTGGGGCTCGACCATTACCTACTCGCGCAAGGTCTTCATCCCGCTCACACACCTCTGCCGCGATAGCTGCGGCTATTGCACCTTCGTCAAACGCCCCGGCCATCCATTGGCCCGCTACATGACACCGGACGAGGTGCTCACGGTCGCTGCGCAAGGCCGCGAGATGGGCTGCAAGGAAGCGCTATTCAGCCTCGGCGAAAAACCCGAACTCCGTTATCCCGAAGCGAAAGCCATGCTCGCTGACCTCGGCTACGCGTCCACCATCGACTACCTGCGGGCCATGTGCGAGCGGGTGGTTCGCGAGACCGGTTTGATCCCTCACGCCAACCCCGGCACCATGAGCGAGGCGGAGTTGCAAACTTTAAAACCCGTTACCGGCAGCATGGGCATGATGCTGGAAACGGTCAGTCGCCGGCTCATGAAACAAGGATCCGCTCATCATGCGTGTCCCGACAAAGTCCCGGTCCAACGCCTGCGCACCCTTGAACGCGCCGGACGTTGCGCGGTCCCGTTCACCACCGGCATCCTGATCGGTATTGGCGAGACCTGGGCGGAACGTATCGAAACCCTGAAGGCCATTCGCGACATCCATTTGACCCACGGCCATATTCAAGAAGTGATCGTTCAAAACTTCCGGGCCAAGCCGGACATTCCTATGGCCGATCATCCCGAGCCGAGCCGCGACGATATGCATCGCACCCTGATTGCGGCGCGTCTGATATTGCCCCCCGACGTGAGTCTGCAGGCGCCGCCGAATTTGGAGACCGACTTCGGTTCCTATTTGCGCCACGGCATCAACGATTGGGGCGGCGTCTCACCGCTGACGCGCGACTTTATCAACCCCGAACGCGCCTGGCCGCAACTGGCCCGTTTACAGGATGTCACTGCCGCCGCAGGCGGCCACTTGCAGGAGCGGCTCACCGTGTACCCTGCGTATTTGGCACAGGCCGATCGCTTTATCGACCCGGCCATGCGGCAACCGATTGAGGAAATCGCTAGACACGACGGGCTTGCTGCGATTCAATGTCCTGTTTGAGTGGCCCGATGATGAAAAGTAATCGACACGGTAAGGGAGACTGGGATCCCACAGATTTAGAGCGGCAATGGTCGACGATTGATCCGGTCGTTGCCCGTATTTTGGAAAAGCCTTTTCTCGGCGCACCCATCAGCGAGGCGGAAGGCGAACAACTCTTCCACACCCGTGGCGCCGAGTGCGAGGCCTTGGTCCATGCCGCAGACGCCTTGCGCAAACAGGCCGTTGGCGACGATGTATCTTTCGTGATCACCCGCAATATCAATTTCACGAATATCTGCTATATGGGCTGCCGCTTTTGCAACTTCAGCAAGCGGATGGAAGATGCCGACGCCGAATGGTTATCGCTCGATACACTGGCTGACCGCGCCGAGGAAGCCTGGCTACGCGGCGCCACCGAAGTCTGTATTCAAGGCGGACTTCACCCCAAAATGAGCGGCGATCATTACCGCGACATCTTGATCGCGATTAAAGCACGGGTACCGGATTTGCATATTCACGCCTTCTCACCCTTCGAAATCTGGTTTGGGGCCCGCAAAAACCGCTGCTCCGTGAAGGATTTTCTCGTCGATCTCAAAGCGCATGGACTCGGTTCCATCCCCGGCACGGCCGCCGAGATTCTTGATGTCGAGGTTCGTCAGCAACTGACCCAGGACAAGTTGTCCGCTGACGAATGGATGGCCATCGTCCGCACCGCGCACGAGGTGGGACTGCGCAGCAGCTCAACCATTATGTACGGTCACGTTGATCACCCGCGGCATTGGGCCCGCCACATTGATATGTTGCGGCGTATTCAAATGGATACCGGCGGCTTTACCGAATTCGTGCCCTTGGGCTTCATCCATTACGATTCCCCCATCTACCTCAGTGGCGGGGCCCGGCCCGGTCCTACGTACGAGGAACATGTGCACATGCACGCTGTTGGCCGCCTGATGTTGCATGGGTGGATTGACCATATCCAGGTGTCCTGGGTCAAGATGGGGCCCGAACGGGCGCAGGAAATGTTGGGATACGGCGTCGATGATTTAGGCGGAACGCTGATGAACGAAAGCATCTCCCGCGCCTCCGGAGCGCCGCACGGACAGGAGATTACGCCGGCCGAAATGGTCCGGATCATTCGCGCCGCAGGCCGTACGCCGGTGCGACGCAATACCCTGTACGACATCATCGAGCGCTACGACGATCATGAACCGGCCGAATACCCCCCACTCGTGGACCGGAACGAGCGGCAGCAGGATCGGTTGGGGTTAGCCATGGGCCGACGCGAAGCAGGCTGATAGTTACGCAATAGAAATCTGGGAAACGCTGGACATCGAGAGAAAGGAAAACAAATGAGTGCCGAAAAGAACAAACGAATGGCCCTGTATCTGCAAGATAAACATTCCCTGCAAGACGGTATGGCCTACTGTCAATATGCCGAGGAAAAAGGATTCGAAGCCGTGTGGCAGGCGGAGTCGCGTCTCGTCCGCGACGCAATCGTGCCGATGGCCGCATTTGCCGCCGTCACCAAGAACCTCAAGGTCGGCTCCGGTGTGCTGAACAACTGGACCCGCAACATCGGCTTGCTCGCCTCCACGTTCCTCACCCTCGACGATCTCGCCCCCAACCGCGTCATTTGCGGCATCGGCGCCTGGTGGGATCCGTTAGCGAAGAATGTCGGCATTGACCGCAGCCGTCCGCTCAAGGCCATGCGGGAAACCGTCGAAGTGGTGCGCCGACTTTTAAACATGGAAACCGTCACCTATGATGGCGAATTTCATAAAGTCAGCGGCATCAAATTGGACGTGGTACACGGCAACACCAATCCGCGTAACGTGCCGATCATGATTGGCGCCACGGGCCCGAAAATGATGGAAATGACCGGCGAAATCGCCGACGGCGTCGTCCTCAACTATTGCGTCTCGCCCGATTACAACGATCAAGCCTTGGAACTACTTGAAAGGGGCGCGCGCAAAGCAGGACGCAGCCTGGACGAGATTGACCGGCCGCAATTGATTGTGTGTTCCGTCGACCACGACGAAAACAAGGCGCGCTATGCCGCAAAATGGTTGTTGACCCAGTATCTGGCGCAACAGCCGCACATTGCCAAAGCCAGCAACACCCCGCAGGAGATTGTTGATCAAGTCCAGAGTATTTTGGGCTGGCCCTGTACCAAGGAACAGGTGGAGAAGGCGATGCAATTTGTGCCGGACGAAATCGTCGACAAGATTTCCGCCAGCGGCACCCCGGAACAGGTCAAAAAGAAGGTGCAGGAATACATCGACCACGGCTGCACCTGCCCGATCTTGTATCCCATGGCCGATGACGTAAAACTCATGATCGACACCTTCGCCGTCACCGGCTGAGGTTGCGAAGACGACCGGGAATAGCGGTGCGATAGCGTTTTCCAACGATTGGAAAACGGCGATAAAATTTTTCCAACGATTGGAAAAATGAGTGCGGAATTTTCCAACGATTGGAAAACAGGCAAAAAAAGTTTCCAACGATTGGAACGCTTTTAAAGGGGTGTAGTTGGGAGGCTAAATGAAAATACGGCGCTCCACACGCAAGGATATTCGCGGCATGCTCGCCGTTGCGGGTCGACTCACGGATTGGCCGCAGCCGCTGGCGACGGAGTTGGGTTACGAGCATGGTTTTGTGGCGATGGCCGGAAACCGGATGATCGGGTTTGTCTCCGTTACGCACGAGGAGGGCCTTCCTGTCATCACCTACTTGCGGGTGGATCCAGCCCGGACGCGTCAGGGGGCTGGAACGAAGTTGGTGGCGGCGGTCTTGGATGAGGCTAAATCGTTGGGCGCCGCCCGGGTGCGTGTGCAGGCAATCGGCTGGACGCGTCCGTTCAACCGGATGTATGCGGAAACCCTAAAATTTTACGAGGCACAAGGGTTCCGCGTGGTGAAGAAACATCCGGTCGTCGTCGAAGAGGCTGACCGCTGGCGCCTTTATACATTAGAGAAGGCTTTATAAGGCGTTATCACGAGTCGACTTTGTCCGAACGTGTTGCGAACATGCGCCCGGGCATCCTCCCGGCGGCGCAGCGCTCCGCCCTCCGCTCAGAAAGACATCGCGTGTTGATCCGAGGGTGGGTACGCTGCAATT
>SKLK01000206.1 GCA_007123265.1 Kiritimatiellia bacterium | reverse complement strand
TCTAAGGACGGCAAGGCGTTGGCATTAAATCGATCCACGGCATCCGCCGGCAAATCCTGCGGGACATAGAAAACGCGACTACTGATGGCACCACTTTCAAACGACACGATAGCTGCTCCTTTGTTTAGAATGAAATCGAGGTGCATGATGCCGAACACAGCGGGGCATGGGAAGGAAATATGCGTGAGGCCCACGCGCCGCGCGTCCTCATCGGCTGGCGCAGGCTCGGCGAGGGCACCTCCCTGGGCGACCAAGCGCGGGGCCAGCAATTCGCATTTTGGCTTCTGGTTAAATTTCGCGGCTCGCGAGGACGCTCGCCCTCCCGTTTTTGGGGGTGCATTGGGGAGGGCGAGACTCTGTCGAGCCGTGACGCTGGAAGGAATCCGGCTCACCGAGCGAGCCGGGGAGGCCATCATGCGAATTGCTTTTGCGGGGTGGCCTGTACTTGCCACATGGGGGTTGAGTGAGTAGTGTCAGAACTCGTGTTAGCCGTCGAATCGTCGGCCGGAAAGGATGGGTATGGGCAAGCAGGCATATTATCAAGTGGACCATTTTGTCGGCAATACGCCGTTGATCTATCTCAAATCGCTGTCTGAAATGACGGGTTCGACGATTTTGGGCAAGGCGGAGTTTATGAATCCGGGCGGCTCGGTGAAGGATCGGGCGGCGTTGGGCATCATCACCGCAGCGGAAGCAGAGGGCTTGCTTAAGCCCGGTGCCACGATTGTCGAAGGAACAGCGGGCAATACGGGGATTGGTTTGGCGGTGATCGGCCAAGCGCGCGGCTATCGTACGGTCATTGTGATTCCGGATACGCAGTCGCAAGAGAAAATGGAGTTGCTGCGGAATTTGGGCGCGGAAGTGATTCCGGTGCCGGCAAAGCCGTACTCGGACCCGAACCATTACACACGCGTCTCGCAGCGCAAGGCGGAGGAAAACGGCTGGTTCTGGGCGAACCAGTTCGATAATACCGCGAATCGCGATGCGCATGAACGCACAACCGGCCCTGAGATCTATGAGCAAACCCAAGGCGAGGTGACGGCCTTTGTTGCGGCGATTGGGTCGGGCGGAACGTTGGGTGGCGTGGCGTTGGCGTTGAAAGAGCGTAACGCAAAGATTCAGGCCGTATGCGCGGACCCCTGCGGCGCGGCGATGTGGAATTGGTTTAACCAAGGCGAAACCAAGGCCAGTGACGGGGATTCGGTGGCGGAAGGCATTGGTCAATCGCGGGTGACAGCGAATGTGGCCGATATTCCGGTTGATCATGCCTACAAAATTGCGGATCAGCCGGCCCTCACTATCATTCGCCATTTGGCGCGTGAGGAAGGACTGTTTCTGGGCCTTTCCAGCGGCATCAACATTGGCGGGGCCGTTCGCCAAGCGCTGGATCACGGTCCCGGTCAAGTGATTGTGACGATCCTTTGCGATACTGGCGTGAAGTACCAATCGAAACTGTTCAATCCGGCTTGGTTGGCCGAAAAAGGGCTACAGCCGGATTTGCCCTTGGATTCGATCTGGGAAATGCTTTGATCATGTGTGGCCGCGCCGTTTGCTGAATAGCAATACGACGATGAACGCGGCGGTGCAAACCAGCACCATCGCCGCCCCGGAAGCGACGCCGATGTAGTAGGACAGGTACAAGCCGACGACACCGCCCAACGCACCGATCCCAGCCGATACCGCCATCATCACCGGCAGCCGCCGGGTGAGCAGGAAGGCTGTTGCAGGCGGCGTCACTAACATGGCCAACATCAGCGCGACGCCCACGGTTTGCAAGGCCGACACAATGGTGACGGCGATGAGAATGAGCAGGCCATAATAGAGGCGGCGGGTAGGCAAGCGCAAGGTCCGGGCCAAGGTTTCGTCAAAGGCGATGATGACGAATTCCTTGTAGAACGCGAGCAACACCAGCAACACGCCGCCCCCAAGGATGGAACTCCAAATCAAATCGCTCCAGGCCACCCCGAGCACATCGCCGAAAAGAAAATGGATCAGGTCCACCGAATAGCTGCGGCTGGTCGAGATCAACGCCACGCCCAACGCGAACATGCCGGCGAAGATGATGCCGATGGACGTGTCCTCTTTGAGACGCCCCGATTGCGCAATCGCGCCGATGAAGAGCGCGACCAAAACGGCGGTGCCCATGGCCCAAAGGAATAGCGGACCGCGCCCGCCGTTGCCGAGCAGGTAGCCAATCGCGATACCGGGCAGAATGGAATGTGACAAGGCATCGCCAAAGAAGGCCATGCCCCTCAGCACGACGAAGCAACCGACAATGCCGCAAACCATGCCAACGAGGATCGCCGCCAACAGGGCCCGCACCATGAACGGGTACTGCAGCGGCTGTACCAGAAGGTCCCACCATTCAGCCATGCTGGTGCCCCTCCCCGCCCCCGCAACAGGTGGCATCGCTCAATACCATCAGGCCCTGTGCCGTTTGCACGAGGCGCAAATGGCCTCCATACGCCTGCTTAAGCTTTTCCGGCGTAAAAACGTCCGTGGCGGATCCGAAACCGATCAACTGCCGGTTCAGTAGCATCACCTGGTCATAGCGGGCAGCGGCGTCGTCGAGGTCATGGGTCGAAACCATGATGGTGACCTGTTGTTCCTTCAGCATCGCCAGAATACGATAGATTTCCTCCTGCGACGGCACGTCGCAAGCGCTCATGACCTCATCCATCAGCATCACTTCCGCCTCTTGCGCCAAGGCGCGGGCGATGAACATGCGTTGCTGCTCGCCGCCGGACAGGGCGTCGATGCGGCGATTGGCGAGCCCGTCCATGCGCACGTGCCGGAGACAGGTCTGCACAAAATCCCGATCTTCTGCGCGGGGCCGACGCAGCCAGCCCAACCGACCGACCCGTCCCATCAACACCGCATCCGCAACCGTGACCGGGAAGGACCAGTCGATCTGACTGCGTTGCGGGATGTACGCAATACAAATGTGCTGCATCGGCTGGGAACCACCGATCTGAACAAAACCCGTGGTGGGACTCAAGATGCCGGCAATGGCCTTGAACAAGGTGCTTTTGCCCGCGCCATTGGGCCCAATGACCGCGACTTGATCGCCCTGCTGCAATGCAAACGTGACTTGATCAACGGCGAGGGCCGACCCGTATTTTATCGTCAGTTGATCGACCGACACAATCGGCGCTTTGGGCTCGTGGACCGGCTCGCGGTCTGTGGGATGCGGCATCACTGCGGATTCGACCCCAACTGTTCAACCAGCGAATGGACCAGGTGACGCATATAGGCGAGGTAGTCGGGCGCCGGGCCGTCGCTATCGGTCAGGCTCTCCATCGGCACCGGCACGAGGGCAATACCGGCATCTGCCGCCATTTGGCGGGCAACGTGCGGATTGGTCGAGGCGCTGACAAAAATGGCCGGGACCCCGCGCTGCCGGATTCGGTTCATCAACGCGACCATATCACGCGCGGCCGGCTGGGCCAGTGAATCGAAACTGGGCACGATCACGCCGACTTGCTCGAAACCGAAGCGATCCGCAAAGTAGCCAAGCGACAGGTGATCCGTCACCAGTACGCGGCGTTCCGGTGGAATACGATCGATTTGCGCTACGACCCATTCATCCAACCTAGTCAGCTTTTCCTGATACGCTTTTGCGTTTGCGTCGAATTCGTCGGCCAAGTCAGGCGCCATTTTAGCTAATGCCGTCTCAATCGTTTCCACCCAGACCATGACATTGCGCGGATCCGTCCAGTAATGCGGATCAACCCCGCCCGCCGAGACCACCGTACAGGTCTCGTCATGGTCGTGATCGTGGTCATGGTGATGGATGTGTTGATCATCCTCAGCGAAGTAACGCAGTCGCAATCCGCGGTCGAGGGATACCAGTTGGCCAGTCGCCGGCAGCACCTGTTCCAAGCGACGAATGTTGCCTTCCAATCCGAGTCCATTGACGATCAAGAGATCGGCTTTCGAGACACGGGCCAGATCAGCCGGGCGAAAGACCGTGTCGTGCGGGTCGGTGCCGGGCGGGATCAGGCCGTACACCCGGATGGCGTCTCCGCCCACCTGCGCCACCACATCCGCAATAATCGAGGTCGTAACAACGACCAGCGGTCGCGCATCGTCGGTATCCGCACGCTGACAACCCGCAGCCAAGAGCAGCCAACCAGCGAGCAATCTTAATTGATATCGCATTATCATATTAACGGGTGTAAAAAAGGTCTTCATTGTTTTGTGCATGTGTTCTGGCTGGATCGCCGGATTCTGTCAATATTTAACCGGCCGCAACGCTTGCGTTTCGTCGAAGAAGATCAAGACATCGTACCGCAGCGGAACGATGGTCGGCACGTAGTTGCCGTGCTCTGCGGCCGGATTGTAGATGACTCCGACGGCCCGGTTCCCCATCACGGTCGATATAGGTTCTGTGGATTCGGCTTCACGAAACACCCAAAGGGCTTGGTCCAACTCTGTTTGGTGCAGCCAATCTTCGAGGCTGCCGGGTTGAGCCGGCGGGATACGCATGGTCTGCATCGGTTCGCCCCATGCCGAACCGGCTTGTACCGTGCCCCGATGGGTGGTGAAGCCAACGGCTACGACCGCGTCCATCCCGAGTTGTTCCCGGGCCAGTTGACCGATATTGTGCTGACCGGAGGCGCGCATCATGGTCGCCCGGGCATCGCCGATATGCGTGTTGTGCGCCCAAACAATGCCGCGGGACTCGGGGCCATAGCGTTCCAGCAAGCGGGCCGTGGCGCGATAGAAATGGTCCACGCGGGCGTTCCAGGACGCTGCCCCCTGGGAGGCCATGTAGAGGAAGTGACGTTCCGCATTCTGCACAACCTTTGCCTTCATTTTTAGGGAGAACCGCTGCTCGTCATTGATGTTCAGCGGGATCGGCTCATTCCACCAGCGTTCGGTAGCGCGAGCGGTTGGCGCTTCGCATGAAGCCGCGCCCATCGCCACTGCCTGCACGTAGCGGTGCATGTCGCCTTGATAGCGGCGCAGGCAGGCATAGTCATCCGCCATCGCCTGGCCCCACGCACTGTCGTCTGATTGGATCACGGCCATGAGCTGGTTAAAGGCGTCGGATTCCCCGTATACATCGATACCGTAAAAGCCCACGCGTTCCTCGGCGGGGCGGTCGGCGTTGTAGGCGCGCATCCATTCAATCAAATCCCGCGTTTCCTCGTTGGCCCACATCCAGATGGGCCAGCGGGAAAAGGTTTCCATAATCTCCGTAGCCGAATTAAATGGGGAGTCCATATTCTTTACATAGGTATTCAAGAGCCAAATGGCTGACCAATCGCCCTCCACCGCCACGAAATTGAATCCTTCTTCCTCGATCAGTCGCTGACTGATCTTTGCGCGCCACACGTAGTATTCCGACGTGCCGTGAGAGGCTTCGCCCAGCAAAGCCAACCGCGCCCCTTGGACGCGACGCAATAGCGGGTCCAGGTCATCGGCCGTGCGCAGGGGATGGGCGTGATCGACAAACCATTGAACGATGGAGTGACGGGGTTGCGCTTCGGTGGTTGGGGCCGTTTCCTCAGCGACCGGCTCCGGTGCGACCACCGTGTCTTCCTCCACAGCCCGCGAACAAGCCACACCGGCCCAAAGCACGGCTCCGCCAAGCAGCCAAACAGCTGTTCGCCGCCATTCAGTCAATGACCCGATCCAATGCATACCGACTCCTGTGTACGAATTCCCGTTCATGTCCGGTCCACAATATAGGATAAGTCGGCGCACTTCAACCCAGCGCCTCTCTGGGCGTTAGGGACAGAGAAATTGTGTCTGCACACCTTTATCGCGAGCTTTGGCGTGAACTTTGTCGACAAAGCTCGCGACTACGCTTGCGACAAAGGTTGGGTTGCTGCGTTAGGGACAGAGAAAATGCTTGAGGATCGCCGAGAGGATTTGAATTTTCCGTTGCAAGCTGTTGCAAGCTTGACCCCTAGGGCGGGTTCGATAGACTGCTCGGTTAACAGTACGTCGTCAACGACAGGAAGGTATTATGCAATTCTTGATTCTGAAGGAAACGCATCCGGGCGAACGTCGTATCGCCCTGCTGCCGGCTGGGGTGGAACGGCTCACCAAAGCTGGCGCCGAAGTGGTGATTGAATCCGGTCTGGGCGAGTCGATCGAAATCCAGGACGAGGCCTACACCAAGGTTGGGGCAACGGTAACGACCCAACGGGCCGACGCCTTGGCCGCAGCCGATGTGGCTCTCGGCTTGCGGAAACCGAGCCGGGAAACCGTCGCCCAACTCAAGCGTGGGGCGATCTGGATCAGCCATCTGGATCCCTTTAACGAACGCCCCCTGATCGATGCGCTTGCTGCAGGCGGCATACAGGCGATCAGCGTCGAGATGATCCCCCGCACCACGATCGCCCAGAAAATGGATGCGCTGAGTTCGCAGGCCAACTTGGGCGGGTACGTGGCCGTGATTATGGCCGCCGCGCAAGCCCCGAAAGTTTTACCAATGATGATGACGCCGGCGGGGACCTTGTCGCCGGCCCGCGTGTTTATCATTGGCGCCGGCGTGGCCGGCTTGCAGGCCATCGCCACCGCCAAGCGACTCGGCGCACGAGTGGAGGCTTTTGATACGCGGCCGGTAGTGGAGGAACAAGTGGCCTCGCTCGGTGCCAAGTTCGTCAAAGTCGATCTGGGCGAGACCGGTCAAACCAAGGACGGCTATGCGCGCGAGCTGACGGACGAGCAATTGGCCAAGCAACGCGAGGCTATGGCCAAAGCCTGTGCGCAAGCCGATATCGTGATTACGACCGCACAGGTGTTCGGACGCCCGGCGCCGGTCATCATCACCGATGCGATGATTCAACGGATGCAACCGGGCAGCGTGATTGTGGATATGGCGGTTGAAACCGGCGGCAACGTGGAAGGATCGGAACTCGATCAAGAGGTGGTCCGACACGGGGTGAAGATCCTCGGCCACGGCAATCTGCCGGGCCGGGTGCCGGAACATGCCAGCCAGATGTATTCGAGCAACCTCACCAGCTTCATCGATCACTTCTGGGATGCGGAACGAAAAGCGCTGGTCCTGAACGCGGACGATGAGATTGTTGCTGGTGCGCGTATCACCTTTGAAGGGCAAATCGTTAACCCACTACTGCGTAAACGGTGGAATCTGGACACGGAGGCATCATGAGTAGACGTATCGTAATCTGGGCCGGCCTATGCGCGGTCGCATGGCTATCCTGGGCCAATCCCGGCGTGGCGGAAGAAACATCGGCCGCCGCACAAAGCCCCATTGAACATCATTTGTATTTGCACGTGGTGCAACCCGACTCGGGTGAACGCGTCCGCATCGTGATTTCGGAAAGGGATCTATTGCCGCCGCCACCGGCCACACCGGCGTTGACCGTGACAGAGGATGAACCGGAGATTGACCTCACACCCAGGGAGGCGGGCGTAGCCGAGGCCGATTTGCCGGCAGCCGATGACACGGTGGAGGAAGCAGAAGACATTCCTCCCCCCGAAGAATCGGTGCAGGAAGCCGATGAAGACGTGCCGCCCGAAGTAACGGATATCCCAGCGGCAGAAGCCGTTGAAGATGACGCGGTGGAGCAGGTGGTCGCCGACACGGACGCGCTCGAGCCGCCCCTACCGCTGGAGGCGGAACCGGTGACCACCGTAGCGGAGAAGGCGTCCGAGGTGAAGAAAATCATCGTCGTGGACGAGCCATCGGTTGCCACGCCCACCGAAATGCCATTGGGATTGTTGTTGTTCATCTTTGTGTTGGCCATTTTCCTCGGCTTTGAGTTGATTTCGAAAGTCCCGTCGCAGTTGCATACCCCGCTGATGTCCGGATCAAACGCCATCTCCGGGATCACGATTGTCGGGGCCTTGGCGGCGGCCGGGCTCGGTGTCGGCGGACCGTTCGGGACGTTGCTCGGGTTGCTGGCGGTTATTTTTGCATCCATTAACGTCGTCGGTGGCTATTTGGTCACCAACCGGATGCTGGGCATGTTCAAGAAGAAAGATGGAGGGGCCCGCTAATATGAGTGCATGGATTAATTTTAGTTATATTCTGGCCTCGATCCTATTCATCTTCGGATTGAAGATGCTGAGTTCGGCCGACACCGCCCGGCGCGGGAATATGGTTTCGGCGCTCGGCATGTTGATCGCCGTGGTGGCGACGTTGTCGCTGCAAGGGATGAGCTATCACTGGATCATCATCGGCCTCTTGATCGGTGGTTCGGTCGGGACGGTAGCCGCCAAGACGGTCAAGATGACGTCGATGCC
>SKLK01000248.1 GCA_007123265.1 Kiritimatiellia bacterium | reverse complement strand
GAGATGGCGGGAGCGACGGGACTCGAACCCGCAACAACCAGATCGACAGTCTGGGACTCTAACCAATTGAGCTACGCCCCCGCAGAGGGAATGCTGCGAAGATACAGAGTCCCAGCAGCTTTGCAATAAAAAAATCGGTGCTACCGATAATACGGATTCGCACCAGCGGCGTGGTCGGTCGCGTCAATAATCTCGCGCACTTGCGGACAGATTTCCCGAATGGCGGCTTCGACGCCGTTCTTCATGGTCATCTTGGACGCGGCGCAGCCCTGACAGCCGCCCCCCATCTCGATGTACACGTCGCCATCCTCCACCTTCACCAAGGTGACAAAACCGCCATGCGAGGCTAAGGCCGGATTGATATGCGTCTCCAAAAGCTGCTCAATCGCCTCCGCCATATCGGCTTGCGGCGTCATTTGCACCTGTTCGACGGCAGCCGCAGAAACCGGAGGCTGCGTCGACAGCAAGGGTTCCTTGATGGCGGGCAGCAAGAATTTGGCCAGCTCCGGCCATGGGGTGGGCACGTTCTTCGACAAGGTGATCTTCGATCCGCCAACCTTAATCCGGGTGATGCCGGGGATGGCAAATAGCTTATCGGCCAAGGGCGATCCCAGCGAATCCTCTGGTCGATTAAAGACCACGGTGTGATCCGGCAAAATCTCGCGATTCACCTCGAATCGACACATATTCGGGTCCGGCATGAATTCACCGGTTACTTTGATATCGGCTGCCTGATCGTGCGTCATATCATCTTCTCCTTTGCCCCACCCTACTCAGGTTCGACGGGGAATCAAGCTTTCCAGGCCCAGCGCAACACGGGATTCGACTTGGATTGCAGATGATCCAACACACTAATCAGCAGAAAACCCGCGAGGCAAAGCGACAAGGCCAGTCCAATGCTGACATCGGCGGCCTGTGGCAGAATGTTCTCCATCACCGCCGGCACCTCATCGCCGTGCCGGTCAATCCGCGTTTCCACCACGGTCTTAAATGGCCAAATGACTCGCAGCGACCCGATCATGAACCCGATCAACAACGTGACGGTCACTTGATGGTACCGTTTCAACAGCCAACTGAGCAACCGGGCGAACAGCATGATGCCGGCTACCATACCGGCTACTGCCGGCACCACGGCGCCCACATCAAGGGACTTCACTGCGGCAATCAAGAAGTCGTAGAGCCCCAGGGTCAGCAGGATTAACGCCCCGGACACACCAGGCAATAGCATGGCGGAGATGGCGACGGCACCGCCCAGAAACAGGTGCAGGGCGGACGGGGACTCCAAGGGCGCAGATGGGGCCAGTCCCGCCAACCAAAAGGCAACTACACTGCCTCCGACCAATGTCCCCCACATGGGTAGTCGCCAGCGCACATGGGCGCTGACGGCCAGAATCGATGCGAGGATCAAACCGAAGAAGAAAGCGAACAGGTATTCGCGCTGATGCTCCAACAGCCAGGAGAGGACGCGGGCCAAGGAAAGAATCGCCGTGCCCAAGCCCGCGCCCAGCGCGAGGACAAAGGTACCATTGACATAGTCGAAGGCGGCTCGGAAGCGGCCCGAGAATAGCAAACGAAGAAACGTGAGATTGAACGACTTAATGGCGTCAATCAGTTCCTCGTATACCCCCATAATAAAGGCCATGGTACCGCCGGATACACCGGGCACAACATCGGCCGCCCCCATGGCCGCACCGGTACCAACGATGTAGGCATGCTGGCGTGGGGTTCGCTTCTTTCGTTCAACGGTTTCCATACGATACTCCTTAAGTGGGTCGCGTATATACCGTTAGAATCACCGGCATGCCAATCTTATTCGTCCGAAGTTGGCCGGCAAAGTGAATCGGAGTCAGTAGGGCGGTTAAGCGTAATGACTTACGGGTACGACGAAATGACGCCCCTAACAAAGCCGACGCATGCCGCCGTCAATTGGTGCCGGCTAACTGACGAAAACGGAGCTTATCCCCGTCGACGCTGACTTCGACCGTCTCTGCCGCATGAATGTTGCCGCGCAGGATTTCGTCGGCCAAAGGATCTTCCAAGTAGCGCTCGATCGCCCGACGCAAGGGGCGGGCGCCAAATGCAGGGTCATAGCCCTTGGCGATCAGGAACTCCCGCGCCTCATCGGTGATGTGAAGATCAATTGCCTTGGTCGCCAGACGCAGATGGACCTTGTCCAATTCCACATCGCAAATCCGCACCACATCGTCACGCGACAACTGCCGGAACACAATCACATCGTCGATCCGGTTGATCAGCTCGGGCTTGAACACGCGTTTGGCTTCTTCCAGCATGCGGCCCTTCAACGCCTCGTAATCGGCTGACTCGGAAGCATCGCCAAATCCAAGCGGTCCGCCTTTGCGAATGAAATCGGCGCCGAGATTGCTGGTCATGATGACGATGGTATTACGGAAATCAACACTACGCCCCAAGCTATCGGTCAGGCGCCCTTCTTCAAGGATCTGCAAGAGCAGATTCATGACATCCGGATGCGCCTTTTCAATTTCGTCGAATAGGACCACGGAATAGGGCCGACGACGCACGCGCTCGGTCAATTGCCCGCCCTCATCGTGTCCCACGTAGCCGGGCGGCGATCCGACCAGCCTGGAGGAGGCAAACTTCTCCATGTATTCGGTCATGTCGATTTGGATCAAGGCCTCCGCATCGTTGAACATGAACTGCGCCAGCTCTTTCGCCAACAAGGTCTTGCCCACGCCGGTGGGACCGAGGAAGACGAAAGAACCGATGGGGCGTTTGGGGTCCTTGAGATCGGCCCGCGACCGCCGCAAGGCCTTGGAAATCGCGGATACCGCCTCGCCCTGGCCGATAACGGTCTTTTCGACTTGGTGCTCCATATCGAGCAGGCGCTTCATTTCCTGATCTTCGATTCGTGTCAACGGGACCCCGGTCCATTTGGACACAATCGCCATGATATCGTCGGCTTCCACCACCACGCGTTTTTCGTCCCGCTCTTTGCGCCAGGTTTCCATGGTCTTTTCCATCGCCTCGCGCGCCACACGCTCTTCATCGCGGAAAGCGGCGGCTTCCTCAAACTTCTGGTCGCGGATGGCATCTTCCTTCTTGACCTTGATTTTTTCGATTTCCGTTTCCTGCTCCTTGATGTTCGGAGGCCGGGTCATAGAGGAAATGCGTGCGCGGGCACCGGCTTCGTCCATGACATCAATGGCCTTATCCGGGAGAAAACGGTCGGTGAGGTAACGGCTGGACAAGTCCACGGCCGTTTGGATGGCATCATCGGTAATTTGAGCGTGATGATGCTCCTCATATTTCACACGCAATCCCTTCAGAATTTCCACCGCCTCCTGCACGGACGGTTCTTTGACCATCACGGTTTGGAAGCGGCGCTCCAAGGCGCCGTCTTTCTCGATAAATTTCCGGTACTCATTGAGTGTGGTGGCGCCGGTACACTGAAGCTCGCCGCGTGATAAGGCGGGCTTGATAATGTTGGACGCGTCCATCGCCCCTTCGGCCGATCCGGCTCCGACAATCGTATGCAACTCATCGATGAAGAGAATGACGTTCTTCGTCCGTTTGATTTCATCCATAACGGCTTTGATGCGTTCTTCGAATTGACCGCGATATTTGGTGCCGGCCACCATCAAGGCCAGATCCAACGTGATCACGCGCTTGTCGCGCAGCAAATCGGGCACATCACCGGCGGCAATGCACTGGGCCAAGCCTTCAACAATCGCTGTCTTACCGACGCCAGGGTCGCCGAGCAGGACTGGATTGTTCTTGGTGCGACGGCAAAGGATCTGGATGACGCGCTCGACCTCATCGGCCCGGCCTATCACCGGGTCCAATTCCCCTTTCCGCGCCAGCTCGGTGAGGTCGCGTCCAAACGCGGTAAGCGCGGGGGTCTTGCTTTCCCGCGGACTGGCTTGTGCCTGTCCCGCGCCGGCGGCAGCGGGCTCTGCGCCGGGCTCGAAGTTCGGGTCCAATTCGCGCATGATTTCCGTGCGCGTCTTCTCCAAGTCCAAGTTCAGATTCCGCAAAACCCGGGAAGCGACGCCCTCGCCTTCGCGCAACAAACCGAGCAAGACATGTTCGGTGCCAATATACGAATGATTCAGGGCACGGGCCTCGCTGCCGGCCAGAGCCAACACTTTCTTTACGCGAGGTGTAAAGGGGAGATTCCCGGCGGTTTTGGTCTCCGGCCCGACGCCAACCGCCTTTTCAACTTCCAGACGTACCGTTTCCAAATCGATGCCCATCCGCGAAAGGACCGTCACAGCAACCCCCTGCCCCAGGGCAATCAAGCCCAGCAGCAAATGCTCGGTGCCGACATAGCCACGATTGAACCGGTCCGCTTCTTTTTTGGCCAGTTGCAACACTTGTTGTGCTCTCGGTGTAAAGTTATTCATGTCGAATTATTCCTGCTCATAAAGGGCTGCGTTCATGCGCGACCGTACTAATAAGGCCCTTGCTACGTCACGCTCGTGCGTCTTCAACCTCCGGCCTTCCACTTTCTGCAAATGCCCGGGCTGGGTCAAGATCAAGAGATCATTGATGATACGCTCTGTTTTCAGCTTCACTATACCCATGTCGATACCTAAGCGCAAATCTGACAGTAAATCCAGCACCTCTTTGGAGGTTAAGATATGGGCATGCAGCAGGATGCCCAAGGCACGTCCGGCACGGTCATGAACCAAGGCCTCGTTGGTTTCGAACAAGCGCCAGCGGGCATGTTGCTCGTGCTCGATAATCTCCTGTACGATCCGCCCAAAATTGTCGACGATTTTATCCTCTCCCTCACCCAAGGTCATCTGGTTCGATACTTGATACATGTTGCCGGTTGACTCGCTGCCTTCGCCCCACAGACCGCGCACGGCCAGCCCAATCCGGGCCATGCCTTTGATCACGGCGTTGATTTCGTTCATCAAGACGAGGCCCGGCACATGCAGCATCACACTTACCCGCATACCGGTGCCCACATTGGACGGACAGGCCGTCAGGTAGCCAAGTTTTGGCGTGAAGGCATAGTCCACGTGCGCCTCGATCTCGGTGTCCAACTGGTTGGCGAGATCCCAGGCCTGCTCAATGGCCAATCCCGGCAAGATGCATTGTAGCCGCAAATGATCCTCCTCATTGACCATCACCGCGACCACTTCATCATCGCGAATCACGGCACCGGCCCCCTGTTTGCGCTCGGCCTGTTCCCGGCTAATCAAATGCCGCTCGAACAGGACCAACTTATCCAGTGTGCTCAGCTTCTCCATGGCTACCGCCTGGGCATTCCCCAAGGCGGGACAATCGAGCAGGACATCCCGGAGTTGCTCCCAAATACGGGTACACTCGCTTTCACCGGCCCAGCCGGGAAAGGGATCATCCCGCAAGTTCCGGGCCAGACGAATACGACTGCTAACGGCAATCCCGGCGCCGGGCCGTTCGGGCAGCCAGCCACTGGAGCGATCGATATATTGTTTCGTATTCATGATTCCGGGCGCCCGGCGGTTTGTTGTGTGCGCAAGGTCTGCAGGACGTCACGAATACGGGCCGCTTCTTCAAAGCGTTCCTCCTCGATCGCGGCCTGCAACTCCGCCTCCAGATTCTCCATCTCCTGCGTGGTGCGAAAGCGCTCCTGCTCGCGCTCCGGCACCTTACCCCGGTGTTGCTCGTTGCGGTGCATGGCCTTGATCACCGGCATTAACTCGTCGGCAAAGGCTTCATAACAGGCGGGACACCCCAACCGGCCGCTCTTTTTGAAGTCGGTCCGGCGCAGGTGGCAACGTGGACAAGCCCGTTCCCGGGCGCGCAATTCAGGCTCCTGAGGCACCGCCGCGTCACCCAGCCCCAATAAGATATCGGTGATGGACATCGGCCCATGCACATCGAACCCACTCTTGGCGGCACAGGCCTCACAAAAGTGAACTTTTTTGACGGCACCATCGACGACTTGCGTCAAATGAATGGTCGCCTCTGTGGCTTTGCATAGTTCACATTTCATGTGATTAGAGTCGATTATCCAGACCAGAATTAACTCGTGCCGGCCAATCATCGCCGGTGCAGCTACTCGATCAAGGTCCCCTCCACCCGCGTAAATTCCTTGAACCGCTCAGCCAATTGAACGGTGACCGGTCCTGGTTTGCCGATACCGATCGGGCGCCGGTCGATCACGCCCACGCCGATGATCTCCGCTGCGGTACCGGTCAAAAACACCTCGTCCGCTGTATACAAATCATAACGGGTCAACACATCTTCTTTCACAGTATAGCCCAATTCCGGCGCCAACTCCATTACCACCTCGCGCGTGATCCCCTCCAATGCCCCACACCACGTGGGCGGCGTAATCAAGGTCCGGCCCTTGACCACGAAGATGTTATCGCCGGACGCTTCGGCGACATAGCCTTGGGGATTCAACATAACGCATTCCATCACCCCCGAATTCAGCGCCTCGATCTTCGCCAACACATTGTTCAGATAATTGAGGCTCTTGATGCGGGGGTTGATGGCTTCCGGATGATTGCGCATGGTGCCCACGGTAATGATGGACAACCCTTCCTCGTACAGCTCCACCGGATACAATTGTATACCAGCCGCGATAACAATGATCTGGGGCTCTTTGCACAGGTAGGGGTTCAACCCCAAGGTGCCCACACCGCGGGTCACAACCAAACGGACGTAGCCGTTCTCGATTTGATTGGCCTTACAGGTGCGCACCACGGCCGCGGCCATGTCCTCCTTGGAAAGCGGGATTTCCAAGGCAATCGCCTTGGCCGATCGATAGAGGCGGTCAATATGGCGATCGAGCACGAACACGCGATTGTGATAGACGCGAATCCCCTCAAACACGCCATCGCCATATAGTAAGCCATGATCGAATACGGAAACGGTGGCGTCCTTTTCGTCCACCAAACGCCCATTAATTAATACTTTCATACCTATGCTCCTGATCGCCTTATCCCGCTGGCGCACATGCCCAGCCGCCATCCCGCCACAGAATCTAGCCAACCCATGGCCTTGTGTAAAGCGAGCACATGATGGATTGCGTCCCGGCGCATAGTACCGTAAGCTGCGGCCCGTATGAAGGTTCACTCAACCACGAATCCACAGACGACATCACCCGGGGCTGAAACACTGGTGGCCGGGATTTGCGGGGGCATTGCGGCCTACAAGACCGTCGAAGTTGTGAGTCACCTTCGCCAGCAGGGTTTTGAGGTGCATGTGACGATGAGTGAGTCGGCCTGTGCGTTTGTCACGCCCTTGACCTTTGCGGCGATATCCGGTCAGCGGGTATGGACCCGTGTGTTCCCGCAACCCGGTCAGGACGCCGGCGAGCAACTCTACCCCCATCTGTATCCCGCCACCCGCGCCGCCGCCTTCCTGTTGATGCCGGCCACGGCCCACATGATGGGTCGCATTGCTCAGGGGCTGGGCGATGAGCCGGTATCGCTGACGGCCTTGTCGCTGCCGATCACGTGTGCCCGGTTCTTTTGTCCGGCCATGAACGTGGAGATGTGGGAGCAAAGCGCCGTGCAAGCGAATGTACGCTGCTTGGAAGACCGCGGCTGGATTCGCTTGGGACCCGCCAGTGGCGCATTGGCCTGCGGGATGGAAGGCGCCGGACGAATGATGGAGCCGACGGAAATCGTTTCCGCCGTGCAGCATCACATGCAGCAACGCCATCACTGGAGCGGAAAACGCGTGCTTATCTTGTCCGGGCCCACGCGCGAATATCTGGATCCGGTTCGCTTCATCGGCAACGACAGCAGCGGGCGCATGGGACAGGCGCTGGCTGAAGCCGCGGCCGACCGGGGCGCAAACGTCACCTTTGTTTCCGGCCCCGTCCATGACGCATTCTGGCCGCGACGCGACGCTATCCAGCGTCTACCGGTCGTTAGTGCCGATGAGATGCTGGCTGCCGCGTCAGGCCCTTTCAAGGACGCGGACATCGTCATTTTTGCCGCCGCCGTGGCGGACTATAAACCCCGTCATACCGCAGTGGAGAAACGGGAAAAGCAGGCGCAGGACTGGGCGCTCAACTTGGAGGCCACACCCGATATCGCCGCCACGCTAACGGCGCAGCGCCGCCCTGGACAAAAAGTCATCGGCTTTGCCTTACAATCCGGCGACGGCCGGGAAGCGGCTAAGGCGAAACTGCAACGGAAGCGGCTGGACGCGATTGTGCTCAATCATCCGGCCGCAATGGGGGCCGACGATGGAACGTTTACCTTCATTCGTCCTGACACCCCAGACCAAGTGTGGGGCGCATT
>SKLK01000021.1 GCA_007123265.1 Kiritimatiellia bacterium | reverse complement strand
CGAAGGTGGTAGACATGAAAGGCGTCCGGCTCAAAATTCATATCGATGCTACCAGCCGATTGCGTGATTTCTGCAATACGCCCTTCGCTCACTATCGGCAACAGGTGTGCGCCATCAAAATCTTCAGCCTCCGGGCCTATGCGCAGGATATCTACCGACTCGAGCACCACACCTTCAACAGGGCGGTCGCTCTCGTCCACCGCGACCGTATTGATCGCCGACACCACCTGTTGTCCACTTACCACGCGTCCAAAGACCGTATATCGTCCGTCCAGATCGGGCCGGTTCGTGACGGTGATAAAGAATTGGCTGCCATTGGAATCCAAGCCGGAATTGGCCATCGACAGCGTGCCCGCTTGGTCATGGAACAAACCATTCGGAATCTCATCGGGAAACCGGTAACCCGGGCCACCGGCCGGGCCGGTCCGCGAGCCTCCTTGAATCATGAACCCCTCAATCACCCGGTGAAAATGGGTGCCGTCATAATAGGGGGTTGTACGTACGGCGCCGGTCTCATCGTCCATCCACGCTTGCAGTCCCTCCGCCAGACCGATGAAGTTCGCCACCGTCATCGGTGCCTCGGCATAATAAAGTTGCGCTGTTATGCTGCCCATCGAGGTGTGCAGCACCGCATACAAGCCATCATCCAATGCATTCGCGCGGGCGGCGGTCAGCACCAAGACCGTCACAAGCCAGTTGAATCGGAAACGTTGCATGGGAAAGAAGTAGACCATTCAATGCCAAAAGTCACGCCCTGCATGAATTAGCAGTTACATGGACCTTGCCTTAAGCGGGCGACTTCGCTAGCCTAGCGTTTATGAAGGCTGATGATTATCTGAGCCCTATGCATCGACTTCACCTTCTCCGCCTCTTCGCCATGGCCATCGGCCTCCTGATCCCGGCGTTTTCTGCATCGGCTTTGCCGGCCAACTTGCTCGCTGCCGGACGAGTGACGCTGACTTTCGTGGAGGGAGACGAACAAACCCCGCAGGCGAATCGGCCCGTGATGCTCATGCCCAATTATCCTACAGCGCGCCCACTCGAAGCCCGCACCGATCATCAAGGGCAAGCGAGCTGGGATGTCGCCGCAGGCTCGTACCTATTAGCGTTTGATTTCAAAGGACTGGGGATCATACGATTTGATACCGGTGGTCGCTGGCAAGATGGATTGGTCATTATCCCCTCGGATTATGACTCAAATCCAGCCGGACGCCCCTTCCTGGCTGTTTCCTCTGAAGACCCCGACTTGGTACTACTTGCCGCGCGGGATGAACCGAACGTCCCGGAACCATCAGCGTCGGCCACGCCATCGGTGGCGCAAGTAAGTGGAAACAGCTTAAACGATTTTCTGAAGCAGGGCCAGATTCAGGCTGGGATTGCCTTCTTCGAACAACCCGACACCAGCGAGGAATACTTTTCGTTGGCTTTCTTACAGGCCACCGAGGCGCTCCACGACTTCATCACGGGCTTGAACCAATTTCCGTTCCGGCAAGAAGCGAATGAGTTGTTCCAATTTCTGCCTTTTTTGCGCTTGGCACAGCCAGACATCCGTCGCTTTCCCAGCCGACCAGCGACGCCGGAAGCGCTAGGCGCCCTCTTTTACGACCTGCGTGAAGGGCTGCAGCGCGCCAATCGGACCGCCGCGCAGGTTGAGTACGATGATTTCAAGGTCGAAGTAAATTTATCGCAATGGCGCCTGCCCCAAGCCGGTCAGCCTGCGCCGCCCATTCTGGAAATACTCGGGCCCCTGTTCGATCTACCGACCCGGACGCCTGAAGGGGAAGATATTATCGTGCGCTTCGATGCCGCAGACGCCAAGTGGCTGGAGGGGTATACCCACGTACTGAATGGCTTGTTGGAACTCATTTTGGCCTACGACTGGACTCCGCTTTGGGATCACATCGCACACTTACTATTCGTGCGCTATTCCCCCGAGCCTACGATCGTGCAGGTGGGCGATCCCCAAACGGCCGCAGAATGGGGGCGCTGGGTCGATTGGATTGCTGCGGTGCATGCGTGGCGGCTGGAACTGGCCGATCCACAGGGGGTGGCACGGGCGCGCGATGCCTTCCTGTCGATGATCGATTGCAGTCGCGAATCCTGGGCTCGCATCCTCGCCGAAACCGATGACGATCATGAATGGATTCCCTCTCCGAACCAAACCGGGCCGGCCGGGGCGACTATTTCGCAATCCGAAATCGACGGCTGGATGGCCGTGCTGAATGAATGGGAAGCTATCCTGAGAGGAGACACACTCGTTCCGCATTGGCGGTTTCTGCCCGATCGCGGCATCAATGTGACGCACCTCGTGGACGACCCGCCCCTATTCGATCTCGTGTCCTTGATTCAAGGCCACGCTTTAGCCCCGTACGTTGCGATCGGCCCGGTGAGCAGTCAGGCCGATTGGATGGAACTGGTGGCGCCGTTCGGCGGTCGTTTCATTCGCTTCGGAGTGTGGATCAATTAGACCGATAACCTTGGATAAGGAGACCAGCTATGCGCCATCTCAGGGGTTGGATCTGCGGGCTGTGGTGCATGATCGGCGTGGTGAGTGCGTATGCCGCAGAGATCGGCGACTCCATGGAGGCCGTTCAATCGCAGCATGGTAGGCCGATCGGCCGCATGTCCTCAGGAAATCGAACCACGTGGTTGTATCCGGGATTCACAGTCCTGTTCGTGGATGGCAAGGTCGCGCAGGATGCCCCATCAGCGCGCGCCCCCGAAGCAGCCGCCACCCGTGCCGCGCCTCCCCCTTCGACCGAACCGACCGTGCGGGATCGTGCCGACGGGTTCCGCTGGGAAACCCTCTTCGACGCCGTCGACGAAGATGACCTCGCGGATGTACGCAAGCATTTGGCGGCTGGCGAAGATGTCAATGTGCGACATCCCGGAGGCGGGGAAACGCCCTTGCACGTTGCCGCATCATGGGCCAGTCCGCAGATGGTGGAACTGTTGCTGGACGAAGGCGCGGATATCAATGCGCGCGCGACCATCGAGGACGAAGAAATAACCGATGCCACGCCCCTGCATCTGGCCGTTCTGGAAAATAAGCGTGCGAATATCCGGCTATTACTTCAGCGCGGTGCGGATGTCCGGGCCGGCGCCCGCATCTATGACCCCGCTGGCGAGGGCGACGGTCGAGATATCAGCGCTCTACACATGGCCGCCAGCGAAGGTCGTACAGATTTGGTTCGTATTTTGCTGGAAGCCGATGCACCAATCAATGCGACCATGTCGATTTGGCTTACCGATGGCTCATTTGAATTGTATCACGCAACCCCACTGCATATGGCCGCCTTTTATGGGCATGCGAATGTGGTCCGCCTATTGCTTGATCACGGCGCCAACATCAATGCGCGCACGCGAGACGGCGCCACTCCGTTGGCTCTCGCCGAGCAGACGGGGGAACATGTCGTCATGCGATTACTTCGCACCCGGGGCGGCACCCAATAAGATAGTCACGACCCGCTAAACTGGACGCGAAGGTCGCAGCATGCCATAACGATGCCCGCATGAAACGATCCGACGCCATCACGATGCCCCGACGGGCGATGATTCTGGCCGCTGGCTTTGGTCAGCGCATGCTGGCCTTAAGCGCTGACCTGCCCAAACCGATCATGCCGCTATGGCATACCTCGCTGCTGGCCCGCAATATGCATACGCTGCACACGTGGGGCGTGCGCGAGTTCCTGGTTAATAGCCACCACGGCGCCACCGCTGTCTTTGATGCGGCCCGCACCGCTTGTCCGGACGGGTGTCGCCTCACCTTCGTTCACGAGCCCACGATTCTCGGGACGGGCGGCGGCGTAAAGAATGTAGCCTGGTTTTTCGGCGATGCCCCTTTTTGGCTGATGAATGCCGACGTGGTGGCTCTCCGGCTTGATCCCGCGCCTTTCCTCGAGCGTCTGCGCCGACGCGGGACCATCGCCGCCTGCTGGGTCGACACCATGCGCGGTCCCCGCTCCCTGCGCATCCAGCGTGGCGTAATCACGGATTTTGCTACCGCCACGCCCGGCACACGTGGTACAGCGACGTTTTGCGGATTGCACGTGATTCAGCCGGACCTGCTGCGGTATCTGCCGGCAACCGGATTTGCGTCGATTATCGACGCCTACCGCCGCGCCATTGCCTGCGGCGCCCGTGTCGCGGCCGTGGAACAGCCCAACGCATTCTGGGCCGATGTCGGCACACCGGCTCGCTATCTTCAGGCCCATTGGGATACGGCTGCGGACTTCGCGAATCAGGACGTGCGAATCGATTGCTGCGTCGATCCATCCGCGCGCGTGCATGCACGGGCAACGTGTCGACGTACGGTGGTGTGGCCACGGGCGATCGTGGGCCCGAAGGCCGATTTAACCGACGCAATCGTCGGTCGCCACGCGCAAATCAACGAATCAGGAACCGGCCTGATTACCCGCGCGATCACGGCGCTTACACCCGCTGAAGCCGATGCCGTGATCAAGCACCATCCTGCCAAAGCGTTGAATGCATTGACCGCGATCACCTACCCAGCGCGCGGGTCGCGTCGCAACTACGTGCGCATCACCGATAGCCAGCACCGGCTGATGCTGATGCGGTTTGACCCACAACACGAAGAGAATGCCCGGTTTGCACCAAACACCCGTTTTCTTCGGCGTCATCGCTGGCCCGTGCCACGTATCCTTGCAGCTTCCGCATCCCCAGCGGCGTGGCTGTTGTTGGAAGATGTCGGCCACAGGTCCCTGCAAGACCTTGTCGCCGAAAACTCCGAATCCGCATTACGACTTTACGAACAGGTAATCGATCACATCGCCCGACTGCATGGTCCATTGACTGAAGCCGCTTTGGACGCAGGACTCCCCCTAATGCCGGCCTTTGGTGCCACGCTCTATCGGTATGAGCGTGACTTGTTTTGTAACCAGTTCCTAGCCCAGCACGCGCATGGTCCGCCCACGCGTATCGACACGATTCGAGAGGCGCTAAAGCGCGTGGCGCGCCTGCTGCAACGCGCGCCGCTGGTGGTCCTGCATCGTGACCTGCAATCCAGCAACATTCACGTCCGCGGGAATCGGCCGGTCTTCATTGACTATCAAGGGATGCGCTTGGGTCCGGCCGCCTACGATATCGCCTCCCTGCTTTGCGATCCCTACGTCCGGCTCCCGGACGAATGGCGGGCATCGTTATTGAACCGTTATCAGAAAAACCGGAATGCCGTCCCGCTGGACCTGACCATTTATGGATACGCCCGCATCCAGCGCCTCTGCCAAGCGCTGGGCGCATTTGCCCGGTTGGGCGCTACCCCGCAAGGGCGATCCTTTACCGCGCATATCCCTGCCGCACTAGCGGAACTCGCCCGCGCCCTTGAAGAAGGCCCGCAACTGCCCGCCCTGCATGATTGGGTGCAGGAGCTGCTTAGCCCAAACCGCGCGGAATCTGCGACGAATGCTGGTAATAAATTGGTGCCGCCTCGTCCGGTCGCGCCACAAAGGTGAAACGCGTTTCAAACGTCAGTCGATGGCGCGTATGCGGCCACCACTGGGTTCACAGCGACGGCATTCACGTGTCGACCCACTTTTTGGCAATCAAGCTTGCATTCACGCGGCGAGGATTATATGAAACGGGCCAGATGCCAAGTCAACTCGGACTTTGCATGAACGACTTTGGTTGATCCTGATGGGCCGGCACAGACGCGTCGGCTTTCAGTCAGGACGCATACCCCAGAATGAAGCGTTTGCATCTCAGATATTGCTGCCGACGGTTGTCGCGCGTGATTTTATTGGCGGGGATTGTATCCTTTTCGGTGCCGGCGCATGGACTATACCGTGGCGATGAAATGACCCTGCGGGATTTCTCCGTGGGCAGCCTTTATTTCATCAATCGCGCCACCTATTTACCTCTGATCGAGCATGAAGATCGGTTTCGGACCGCTACCAATGCCTTGTTGGGCGCGGCCGGTTCCCTTGGCAGTGACGACCTTTACCTGTTCCAACGTCTGGACGTCCAATATTCCCCCAATCAGCATATAACACTGAATGCGGATTATCTCCGCGACCGCGACTTCGACGGAAACTATCAACGTTTTACGATGGGTCTTGAATGGCATATGACGCCGGCGTGGTCCCTGCAACTGCTTGGCTCTCCCACGCCCAACAAGGAAGATGCCCTGATCGGCACGGAACTTCGGTATCGGCATGGGCGAATCGATACCACCGCCGGCCTTCACTTCCCGCTGTTCAATTTCGAGAAGAATCCGGACGACGCTACGCTCAACCGGCAGCCGATCAACGTTCAATGGCAGGGTCGCTTTCGTTTGGGTGCCCGCTGGGAAATCTATGGCCAGACCGACGTGGATTTCCCCAGTCGCATGACCAATCCAGAGCAAGGATTCGATTTCGAGTTTGAAAAATATCAAGCCGCAGCGGGGCTGCGTTTCAACATCAGCACCCAAACGCATGTTCGCATCGAAACGGCCTACGAGAACAGTACGCAAGAGCGGGCAGGCCGGTCTCCTGATGACGAGCTGGATTTCACCCTCGACCGCGAATTCGCTGCGGCGCACATCGAATTCTATCACGTTCGCCCCGACCGCAGCTTCGTTCGTATGGGCGGCCACTTTGTCTACTTCAACGAAGACAATGACTTCCCGAACGATGCCGAGGAAACGCTACTCCTCGATCGTCAGGATCGCATCCTCTATGCGGGCCGCAGCTTCGCCCTGCGCGATGGACTTCAACTTAGTGCCGTGACACTGGTCAACTTCCTATCCGACCGGCGCGAGAGCGAGGACGATCGCGTGGCTCGGGATAGAGATATATTTATCGTCCGCGCAGCCGGCAGTATCATCTTTTACGGCCCGCGCTATGTATTCGAGTGTGGCGCCGCCGTACGCCTGGATCGAACCCGCTTCGGCGGTGGCTTCGTACGCGTATTCATGGACTTCTAAGCGGCAGCCCCACACTTCGCGAAGTGTGGGCAATCACCAGGTTGAGCCAGCCTTTGGCACTGGACTTTCACTCCTCATCGGTTACCCTTTTCAGGGTGTCCTGCTAATTTTCGGCCGACGCACTGAATCGAAAAAAATGGAAAGGCTTCATGATGATTGATTCCCAGCCCAAGAAACGGCTTTCTCACCATCGCATTCCTTGGCCGCGCCTGCTGGCAATGCTTCTGGTCTGCGGGGCCGCATCACTACCGGGCCTCGAAGCCGCCACGCAAACAGGCGTGGATAAACAGTATATCCCGATCAGTGATGCAATCGAGCCGGACCCCGAGATCGCTGCAGTGATTCGCCCGTATTCCATAGAATTGGACCGGATCATGGACCAATTGGTCACGGTCAGCACGGCCGTAATGCCGGTCGAGCAACCGGAAAGCGCCGTTGGCAATCTCGCCGCCGACATTCTTCGCACGGAAGCCAGCCGCCGGTCGGGCAAGGACATCGATATTGCGCTGATGAATCATCGGGGGCTGCGCATTCCCCTGCCCAAGGGGCCCATCACCGTGCGGACGATGTTCGAACTAATGCCTTTTGAAAACAACATCACGCTCTTGAAATTCACCGGCGCACAGATTCAAGATCTTGCCGATGAGCTCGCCGTCTACGGCGGCGAGCCGATTAGCGGCATGCGGATGCGGATTGTCGGCGACCAAGGTCGCGATGTCACCGTGGGCGGTGAACCCGTCGATCCACAGGCGACCTATTGGTTGGCGACCAATGTCTGGCTGGCGGACGGGGGCGGACCATTGCCCACGCTTTGGGAACCGCTGGAACGCGTGGATTTGCCCGACCTGATTCGCGAATCGTTTATCGAATATCTCAGCAAGCTCGACGAAATATCGCCGGTACTGGATGGCCGGATCACGCAGGAGGAGGCCCCATGATCACACGCAAAACATTTCTCAAGCAAGTCACGGCCGCCGGTGTGGGACTGGGCGTCAGCGGGTTGACGCCGCTGACCAGTTATGCTGCGCGTAGCCGTAGCACCTCGTTGACCATCATGCATACGAACGACACCCACGCCCGGATCAATCCTTTCCCGGACGGATCCGGCGAGTATGAGGGACTCGGTGGCGTGGCCCGGCGGGCGGCCCTGATCAACCGGATTCGGGACCGGCATCCGCGCAACTTGCTCCTCGATGCCGGTGACACGTTCCAAGGCACCCCGTATTTCAACTTCTACGGTGGCGCACTCGACTTCGAATTAATGTCGCTGATGAAGTACGATGCTTCGACCATCGGCAACCACGAATTTG
>SKLK01000068.1 GCA_007123265.1 Kiritimatiellia bacterium | reverse complement strand
AGTGAGCTGATTGTGGCGCCGGGCGATGAGCTGAATATTGTGGGCGATCTGATTAATGATGGCGGCACGATCATCGTCTCGGGCACGCCTCAATCCGGTCAGGAATACCGGCTGGTGTCGTATAGCGGTGCGCTCTCCGGATCGGCCTCCGGTTTCGAACTCAGTGGCGCGCCCGCAGGCTGGTCGCTGGACACTAGGAGTGACGGGATTTGGCTCAGGCTGTCGAGTTTCTATTACACGCACGCGGAGCCGGCAAACCCGCGGTTGCACCGCTTGGAGTCTTGGTCCACTAATCCGGATACATTGGATCAAGTCACTGTTTCGCCGGACGCCAGCTCGGATTTGGTATTTAACATAAACTCGTTGAATACGGCGGACACCTACGCGCACATGGCTGGCGGTGATCGGCATTACAACTCATTCACGTTCAAGAGCAGCGGCTCTACCGATATCTTGCGCACCCGCGATGACAATCCCACTTCCAGCAGCAGCGAGCTGGTGGTAGGGGCTGGAGGAATTACGCTGAACGCCGGTGCCGGGCCAGTAAATTTTGGCGGCATAGACCAGCTGGTCTTCATGCGCGCGGCGAGCAGTTTATCGATCGAGAACAATTCCGGCAGCGACTTGACGTTTCATCACCAGTTCGCCCCGCATGATTCCGTGTCTGCGGAGACCATGACGACGATTACGGTAACTGGCTCCGGCTCCGGTGGTGTTATCTTTGAGCGCCTACGCGATGTCACCGACAGGCCGATGGCCTTGACCATTAACCGCACCGGCACGGGCGTAACCACGCTGGGGCCAACTTCGGCAAATTTCCCGCACACACATTCGGGTGACACGATCGTGCAATCCGGGCATCTGCGTATCGAGGGACAGTTGACTAATTCCGCCGTGACCGTCCAAGCCGGAGGAACCATCAGCGGCGACGGAACGATTGACCAGACCCTCACATTCGAGCCCGGCAGTGAGCTGTTTATGGTGCTGGGTGAGACATTGACCCTGGAGAGCGATCTGGTGATCAATGGCGGGGGGCTGACGATCTCGGGCGCCCCACAAACGGAAACGGAATACCTATTGATCGAACATGCGGGCGATCGGACGGGGGCGGTGCAAATCTTCTCCGCCAGCTCTATTCCGTCGGGCTGGGCCATCGACTACCGGCCTGTTGGTAACGGTGGTCAGGTCTGGTTGACGCAGGAGTTGGAGGGTGACGTGCCCTCAACATTCTATTGGAGTAACGCGGAACCGGCCAACCAGTCCTTTGGTCGCCCCGCCAATTGGTCGGTGCATCCCTCGGTTCAGGTGATCCCGTCGTTCGCCCCCGGTGCGACCGACGACGTCGTGTTTAATATGAATACCTTGAACGCGACGGCTCAGACGGCGCACATGAACGCCGGAAACCGTGAATATAACTCTTTGACGTTCCGTTCTTCCGGCACAACGCAAATTAATCGCGGGTTGTCGATCAGTACGAATGACGCTGGTTTTATTGTAGGTGCCGGAGGCATCACGGTCGAAAATGGCGCGGGCGCCGTAATTTTCGGCACACTAGGCACAGAAGCTCAACGGGTTCAAATGCGGGCCAGCACCAGTTTAAACATCGCCAACCACTCGAGCAGCTTGCTGACCTTCAACCGGGGATGGGCCTCGGTCGAAGATGCCGCGCTCACGATCCTGACGTTAAACGGTACCGGCTCTGGCGGAACACGAATTAACGGGATTATTTCGGACGGTGCGACAGGATCTACAGTGGGCTTGGCCGTCAACACCACGGGCGGCGGCGTTACCTCGCTCGGTGGCGTCAACACCTATACCGGACCCACCACAATCTCATCCGGTACCTTGCGATTGATCGAAGACAGCGCGTTGGATAACACGGCAATCACGGTTACAGGCTCGGGCGTATTTGCCGTTCAACCCGCTGTGGCAGGCACCGTCCATGCCGGATCAACCGGCGCGGGCACAGCAGGCGCGACCTTGAATCTCGGCGGACGCGTATTCGATATGACCGACGGGGCGATCAATTCGTTCCACTTGCAGCAACAGGACGATGGACCCGACCCGGCACTGACCCTTGCAAACGGTGCCACCCTGATGCTTGATCTGAATGAACACGGCGCTGACCAGCTTGCCGTGACCCAAGCGGCAGACGTCAGCGGCACCATTCATGTGGCCATCGAGACGTCATCCGCCACCTCGCTGACGGATGGCGCCAGTTATCCGGTGGTGACGGCTGCGTCGGGCCTGTCCGGCGGGACTTGGCAATTTGCGGAAGGCGGAACCACGCGGACGATCATGGTGGGACTGACAACGTATCAGCTTAACCTGATTGCTACCGATACAGAAATCCGCGTCGAGATAGCTGATTTTTGTGATCCGACCGTTGCACCCGCGATGACATCACCCGGCCACCGCACCGTTAATGTGGGTGGTTCGTTGAGTTTTTCTCTCACCGCTCAAGCACCATCGCTACAGTGTGACGCGCCGTCGATAACGCACAGCGCTCTGCCACCGGGTATGACGCACGGGGACTCCGTTGGAGCTGGCGCCCGCACACGCACCTATTCCTGGTCGCCGCAGGAGGGGGATCAGGGCGCGTATCCGATTCAAGTCACCGCAACGGATGAGAATCTATTGACCACGACCATTACGTTCATCATCTATGTGGGCAATTCCGGTGAACCGAATGAAGGCACCTCGATACCGCCTCCCTCCCTCGCGGACTGGTCACCGATCAGTTCTGTGTCCGTCGCCGGCAGCATCGGGGATATCACATGGGACTCGGCAAATGGTGTGGTCTACGAGTTGTACTATTCGGATGACCCCGTCGGCCCAAGCATGAACTGGACGCTGCTGCAAGCGAACATGACCGGTACCGGCGCCCCGATGAGTGAACAGGGTGCCGCATCGGGTGCGCGTCGCTTCTTCCAAGTGGTGCCCAGGGGGCTTTCTCCGGGGACAAGCGGCTTATGGGGCGTGATCCGGCGGGCCATTCCTGCGGGCGTCTCGATGCAGTCACCGCCGTTGGAAAGTGATCGCAATTTTAGTGGGCAATATGGTGATCAACTTGCGGCCGCGCTGCCCAACGGCACACAAATTTATGTCATGGGGGCCGGTGCCCAGCCCACATGGACCACCTTGACGCTAAACGCCGGGGTCTGGTCGCCCAGTGGAGTCACGCTGGAGCCTGGGCAGGGGATGCTGGTGTTGAATCCGGGCGGGGCCGTATTCCCCGCGATAGCCGGTCGCGTTGGTAATGGTGGATCGAAAGAGCAGGACATCAGGGTGGGCTTCAACATCCTCGGCTTCTCCGAGGGACGAGACCTACCGGTGGCAACGGCTTTTGCCAGCGCCGCACCGATTGGGAATTTTGATGAAACCCAAGCGGATCAGATCCACCTGTTGAATTCCAATGGCAGTTGGCGGCGGCTGATACGCTTAGGAAATAACACGTGGTACGACACGCAGACGCAAAGAACAACGACGCTCGCGCTGACACCGGGACAAGCGTTCTACTACATCCGGCGCAGTCATGACACGAAAGTGACCTTCTAAAGTGAACACGAAAAGAAATAACCGATTGCAGGCCATTCTCGCGCTGGTTGCGGTGTTTGTTGCATCTGCTGCGCCCGGTGCCGTACTGGTGTTTAGTGAGGACTTTGAGTCAGGCCCCAACGGTTGGGCGGGGCGTGACGGGATCATGTCGGTCAGTCACCAATTCGGTGTCGGCTCACCGCCCAGTGGCGCAATGCAAGGCTCCTTTGACTCCCAGGCGTTTCCGATCGGGCAAACCGATGCCTTCAGTATCAGCTCGGGTGGCAATTTTGTGGGTGATTACACGTCGTATGGTGCACAGGGATTAACGCGAATCAGTTTTGATCTGTTTGCGGTCAATGTCCTGCCCTCCGATCTCATGCTGCGCCTCGTCAGTGGAGCCGGCACATTTTTCTATCAATTCTCGCTGGGACCAATGTCACTAAATACGTGGACACCATTCTCGGTGTTCTTGAGCTATGATCTCGGATGGGTTGGCCCCTCCGCGACGGCCTTTGATAACGTCTTGACCAGCGTCAACCAGCTGGATGTCCAAGTTTCTCGCAGCGGTACAAGCGCGCAGACCTTTTATTTGGACAACGTCACGACCTGGTCGGGCGATATCCCCGGCCCGCCGCCAGTGATTCCTGAGGCCAATACGATCCTGTTGCTACTCTTTGGCATGATCCTGTTGCTACGATTCCGAAATACCCATCGCGATCGCATGAGGTTGACCGAAGCGGCGTGAGCACTCGATTCCATCTGCTACTGCTTCTCCTCTGGCCAGCGGGAACAAGCGGCGAGGTATGGCGAACGGAGAATTTTGAGTCAGGGGCGAATGGATGGGCGGGCGCCCTCGCGGGGCCACTCTTTGCCGCGGAGTGGGTGTTCACCGACAACGTGGCGCAGGTGACCTTCGCCGATATCGGTGCCATGCCGTTCCCGGACAATGTGGTGTTGAGTAATTCGCCCTACGCCAGTGGAGGGGTATTCACCGGCAGTTTGGCCCATGCAAATGCGGAGCTGCTGGGGTTCCGTGTCCGGTATCACTATTCCGAGGTCGTGGCAGCGAGCACGCCTCCCACATTTAGCCTCGATCTGCGTTGGGCAGGCGGAGACGCCGTCTACCGGCGCACCTTCGAGTTCCCTAAAGCGGCGACAGGCATCTGGCACACGGTAGGTGCAGCGCTGACCAGCTATGAAGAGGGGGGATGGACCACAGATGCGGGTAGCCCGGAAGATTTTCATGACGCGCTACACGACGTCCATTACATCAGTCTAAATCTGGGCCGCTTCGGTACACAAACACTCGAATTTCAGTTCGATGAAATCTTTGTCGATCGGCTGCCACAGATCCAGGACCTGGCGATCTCCACCGATGGCCTCATAGATCTGTGGGTGGGATTTCTGCGCACAAATGTGCAGTATCAAATGCAAACGGCCACTTCGCTGTCCGGCCCTTGGACAAGTCAGACCGCTATCACCGCCACAAACCGGTTCTCTGGGATTGCGCTGACCAATAGTGTCACACCCCGCTTCTTCCGAATCATCCAGTGAAGGCGGTGGCTACCTGCGCACAGCGTCGATTGCCTTCTCCAGCTCCGTCGTTTACACAACGAAGGTGACTAGGATATGGTTTTCCCCGGCTAACATATGGATGAGCGCGATGACACGTATCGTATACACATATAGAACCAGTTCCGGAACGTCTGACGGGAAGTCGAGTGCCTTGGTGCGGATAGCGACGGGGATCGTCTCGGCGATTGTGCTCGTTGCGTCAGCGTTTCTGGGCCTGATCATTTTCCTTGCCGTATTGGGCCTATTGGCTGTCGTGGGGACAATCATGGCCGTAAAGTTCTGGCTTTTTCGGCGCCGGATCGAGTCGACGCTGAAGAGGGGCACGGCGCAGCCCCCCCGCGACAGCGGATATATCGACGCGGAATACGAAGAGCGGGACGAACGGTGAATCCCAGGGCATTCTAATTGTGTTATAGCCGTCGATTCCGACTCGATTCAATGGGGCATTTCGAGCGGAGCCTGCCCTGAGCGAAGCCGAATGGGTCGAGAAATCTCCGGCCTTGTCAGCGTAAATTTTGCAAACCGTGCAAATGATTGTATACTCGCGCTATGAAATGGTTTTGGCAAAAAAAGAGCGAAGTAGAAATCCTCCAAAAAGCACATGGCAAGAAGCTGCAGGAGGCGATGCTGGCGCAGCGGTCCGGGAACATCCAAAAAACGGCTGAACTCCATGCGGAAGCGGAGGAAATCCTAGCTCAAATCCGCGAGCAGCAAGAAAAAGCTGAGGCATAACACCCTGCAGATTCAGTGGGGTTAGCCCAACCTCAGGGCTTGACCTGTCCCCGGCTTTTTCGGACCCTTGAACCGGTAATCAACCGGTATCGAGGTCTGATTAGGTCATATGCTTAGGGCCCGATAAAAACATCGAACGGGCATCTGGAACGGGCAATGCGCGTGGGCACAAATCTGAAAAAGGGCTTGTTCCTCATCACGGGGGCGCTGCTGAGTGGCTCCGCTTTTGCCACCCCCCCGGAAACAGGCGATGCGTTTGAGGTTGCTCCCGGCATCGACTCCGACTTCATTCGTTCCGAGCCAGTGGCTAGCTCAGAGCTTCCCCCACGCATTGTGTCGGCCCGGGATCGCTTTGGGTACCTATTGAATGAGGCGACGATTAAGAAGGAGTCTGCGCTCCAGGAGTTGAACGCCCACTATCTTGTGCGCCTGGCGGATCTCGAGCGGACGCTCCGTTCGCGTGGTGACTTGGCTGGTATAACGGCCACGCGCAGTGAAATTGAACGCTTCCGTAGAGACGAGACCCCACCCTTGACGGATCAACCGGTCGTATCCCAGGAATTGAGGTCGCTGCAAATTGCCTATCTGGGGGCGTTGGCTTCAGGAACATTTATGGAAATTGCACAGGATATACTGCAATTGACTGACCGGTATTGGAATGGACTGCAGCAATCGAAAAGGGATGCAATCCGGCAAGACCGTATCCCGGTCGCCCAAGCGATTCACGGCGAGATGCAACGGGTGATGGACCATCCTGAACGGACGTGGGCCCTGAGCATTTTTCAGGCGGCGGGGCTCGTCCAGGACGCGATCGAAGAGGACCGGCGTTCGGCCCCTGCAGTAGCGGTGTGGGGCGATGGGGTCTATCCTCTGGGTGAAGAGCCCACGATGGATTTTTCCGAGCGGGTGGTGCGCCATACGCAACACAGCCGCGCGTTGGCGCATCGTGCCAGGCTGCAATTGCTGCTTCGGGAGGAGCCCTTTGTATCGCGCGACACGCAATCCCGCTACAGCCGCGAACTGGTCGGGGAATTCGCGCATTATCCGCGACTGATCCTGCACCCTTCCCCGCGTGAAACGTTGAGCAATTGCACCGTCGTATTCCAGTACTATGCCAGGCCTCTGGCCGGCGGGCCGCGTTACGTATTGAAGCGGACCGAGCATATTCCCTTGCCCCGCCTTGCCAGAGGACAAGCGGCGGTGATCGATGGCGCGGGCATCCGGCTTCCTATGGCTGAATATCGCTCGCGTCACTTTACGGACCGGACCAGCGGGTTTCGCCATATGGGGGTGATTGTCAGTGTCTACGACGAGAACGGGCGGCTGGTTGCGCAAGGTACGGATCAGTTGTCGCTTGCCGATGAAGCCAGTGCGCGTATCCCGGATCCGCTGAATGACACGCGCGGCGAGGTGTACCGGGTAAGTAGTGCGCATCCGATGTTCTGATTCCCGTCAGAGAGGCGGGTAGGGTGCAGATGCGATCATGCGCCCAATTCATATTAAAAGAGGGAAATGCGATGAAGACGATTGAGGCGTATGCGGCGGTGAAGCCGGGATTGGAACTGGAGGCGTTCACGTATGAAGTGAGTGAGGAGTTGACGCCGGATCAAGTGGAAATCAAGGTCGAGTCGTGCGGCATTTGCCACTCGGATCTGTCGATGCTGCAAAACCAGTGGGGTATCAGCGTCTATCCATTGGTCGCCGGTCACGAGGTGATCGGCCGGATTACGGCCGTGGGCGAGCATGTGCGGCACTTGCAAACCGGACAACGCGTGGGATTGGGCTGGTTCGCGGGAAGCTGCATGACCTGTCGCACCTGTATGTCGGGGCGCCATCATCTCTGCGCGGACAGTGAACAGACGATTGTGAAGCGGCATGGCGGCTTTGCCGATTATGTGCGCTGCAGCAGTGAGTGGGCCATTCCCTTGCCGGCGTCACTCGATGCGGCGTCGGCCGGTCCCCTGTTTTGTGGGGGCATCACGGTGTTTGGTCCCATCGCCAGCTACGGCATTCGCCCAACCGACCGCGTCGGTGTCGTGGGCATCGGTGGACTGGGGCATTTGGCGCTGCAATTTCTGAATAAATGGGGCTGTGAAGTGACGGCCTTTACGTCATCTGAAAGCAAGCAGGCCGAAGCGCGATCGCTGGGGGCGCATCAGGCGATCAACAGTCGCGACCGGGCCGCATTGACGGCGATTGCCGGAACGCTGGATTTCATTTTGGTGACGGCGAATGTGTCCTTGGATTGGGAGGCGTACATTGGCGCGTTGGCCCCTCAAGGCCGCTTGCATTTCGTAGGCGCCGTGCTGGAGCCGATTCCGGTATCGGTATTCTCGCTGCTGGGTGGTCAACGTTGCCTGTCGGCATCGCCATTGGGTAGCCCTGCGACGGTGGCGGATATGTTGGACTT
>SKLK01000252.1 GCA_007123265.1 Kiritimatiellia bacterium | reverse complement strand
TGCACATAGTGTAGAAATCGATCGCTTGCTGAAGTCGCTGGACCCTCGCCTTCCGCAGCCAGCCAATGGTCATTCAATGGGTAACTGACCGATCCGGTAGCAAGCACGGATCCGGCGCCATAGGCGGCTTCGGGAACGCCCCAACCGCCGACAAACATCTGGGCAGGATTCATGACGGAATTCCTTCCGCGCGGCAGGCGCGATGGATCAGTTCCGCTGCCTGGGCCAAATCGTCGTCTTGATGCGCAAGCGTGATGGAGCAGCGTAATCGGGCTTTCCCGACGGGCACCGTTGGCGGTCGAATCGCCGCCACCAATAGGCCTTTTCGGCGCAGTGCCATCGCCACACGTATGGTCGCTTCATCCGAACCGATGTGAATAGGCACAATCTGACTGGCCGATGCATAGGTATCCAAGCCGTAGCCCTGCAAGTGCTGCCGGAATAGCTGGGCGCGCTCCAGGAGTTGTGCGCCCCAGTCGGGATGCGCCTCAATCAGTGACAACGCGGCCCGGGCGGCCTGCACCGCAGTCGGGGGCAGCGCCGTTGTATAGATCAAGGCGCGTGACCGGTTAATTAGCCACTCGCGCATGCGTTTCGAGCAGACAACATAACCGCCATAGCTGCCGAATGCCTTGCTCAGTGTACCCATTGAGCAGTTGACCTGTTTACAAAGATCCGCATCCCGCACCAGACCGGCGCCCTCAGGGCCGAAGACCCCGCCGGCATGCGCCTCGTCGATCATCAGCAGCGCTTCGTGGGCAAAGGCGAGCCCCGCGATATCCGCGATCGGAGCCAGATCGCCGTCCATTGAAAACACGGATTCGGTCAGGATAAGCCGCCGCCCCGCCGGGTATCGGTCCAATAATTGCTCCAAATGGCCGACGTCATTGTGACGGAAGCGGTGCAAGGTTGCGCCGCTGAGTTTTACCGCGTCCAGCATACTGGCGTGCACCAGCCGATCGGCGAAGACATGATCCTTGCGCCCGACCAGCGCAGGGATGACGCCGGCATTGGTGAGATACCCGCTACCGAAGAGCAGGGCCGAGGGATAGCCTTTGTGTCGCGCCAGCAGGGTCTCCAGCCGGGTATGATCCGGCAACGTGCCGGTCACCAAGCGTGACGCGCCGGCGCCGACGCCGCTGCCGTGGGCGGCCGCCACCGAGGCCGCCGCCAGATCCGGGTGTCGGGCCAGATTGAGATAATCGTTGCTGGCCAGATTCATCAGGCACTGACCGGATTCCTCCAACCAGCCTCCGGGCGTAGGGACCTCCGAGACGCTGCGATACCGATGCTGTTTTCGTAAAAGGTCCAGCTCGGCATCAATCCAGTCTTCTGATTTCGTGTTGACTTTGGCCATCTGTTCGCTGTTACTTTCGGATTAAGCATGACGAATCCACAAATCGGATGAAAGCATTTTCATAGGAAACACGCGCCCGGCGGCAAAAGGAAGGCAACGAATGAATTGGAGAGCATTGGCAGAAACGGTTTTGGGTGGGGAAACGATCACCCGGGAACAAGCCATGGGCATTTTGACGGCCGCCGATACCGAGCTGTTGGCGATTCTGGATGCGGCATTTCAAGTGCGCTTGCACTACTGTGGGCGGGCGGTGCGTGTGCATATCCTGCAGAACGCTAAAAGCGGTATGTGCCGTGAAAATTGCGCCTTTTGCAGTCAAGCTATTGGCGCCTATAGCGGGGTGGAACGATATCGCATGCAGACGGTGGACGAACTCGTGTCGGGCGCTCAGGAAGCCCATGCGCGTAAGGCGGTCAAGTACTGTATGGTTACCGCCACACGCGGCCCCTCCGAGGACGAGCTGGAAACGGTCTGCGAAGCAGTGCGCGAGATCAAACGCAACATCCCCATCGAAATCTGTACCTCGCTGGGGTTGTTGAATGATGAGCAAGCGGAAGCATTGGCCGCCGCGGGTGTGCATCGGTTCAACCATAATCTCGAGACCTCACGCCGCTACTTCCCCAAAGTCTGCCAGACCCATACCTTCGATGACCGTGTGGCGACCGTCCGCGCCGCCCGTCGCGCCGGCATGGAAGCCTGTTGCGGCGGCATTATCGGCATGGGCGAGGAACTTGAAGACCGCGTCGATCTGGCCTTCAGCTTACGGGAACTCGAGGTCGAAGCCATTCCCCTCAACTTTCTTGACCCGCGGCCGGGTACCCCGCTCGGGGACGTGGAACGATTGACACCCGCCGAATGCCTCAAAGCGTTGGCTATGTTCCGCCTCGTTAATCCGCGCTGCGAATTACGCGTGGCGGGTGGACGCGAGGTCAACCTCCGCCACCTCCAACCCTTGGCGCTTTATCCGGCCAATTCCATGTTCACGGAAGGGTATTTGACCACCGGCGGACAAAGTCACGAAGAAGACCTAAACATGATTCAGGATGCGGGATTCGAGGTGGCGGAGCTAACCCCGGCCTGAGGAAGGACCAGTTGCTCAACGACGATACATGGAACCAGCGGAGGGGCAGGTTATGAACGATCGGGTCGAGCGTGGAGACGGTGAAGCCAGTGGCAGGGCGGTGATTCGCAACAACGCCGGCATCCATTGCCGGCCAACAGCCGTGATTGTTAAAGAAGCGCGGCAATTCGACGATGACATCACCGTGGGGGTGGATGAGGGCGAAACGGCCGATCCGAAGTCCGCGATTGAGTTGCTTTCGTTGGGCTTGGACAAAGGCGCTGAAGTCACCATACGCGCCGTTGGCGGTACCGCCGCCGCCTGCGTGGAAGCAATGATCGAGCTGTTGGAGCGTGAATACGACTTTCCCCCTCGTGACGAATCGTCCGGTGGCGATCCGTGCAGTGAACTCATGCGCTAGAGCATCCGTGGCGACCTCGCAATGGTGGGCCGGCAAAACGATGCTAGTGACGAAGGGCGACTAGCCCTGCAGACCGCGTTGCCATTCGATTTGGGCTTTGAGCCCTTCATAGACCCGTGTCGTGGGAGTATACCCCAGCAAGCGTTGCGCCTTTTCGATGTTCGCGGCGGTGTGCTTTTGATCGCCTGGTCGCGCGGGTTGATGGTCGATCTCAATTTTACGGCCCAGCAAGTCTTCCAGCATTTCCCGTACGTGATTTAGCGAGACAATCTCACCTCCGCCGACGTTAAAGACCTCGCCCAGGGCCCGGTCCGGCTGTTCGAACGCCCGCACCGTGGCGTCCACGCCGTCGAGGCAAAAGGTATTGCTACGGGTTTGTTCTCCGTCGCCGTACTGCGTAAACGATTCGCCGTTCAATAGCGCCCGGATCATGATGTGATAGGCCATATCCGGTCGCTGCCGGGGACCGTACACGGAGAAATAGCGCAGGATCGTGATCGGCAAGCCGAAATTGGCCTCGTAGGCCCGGCACAAATGTTCCCCGGCCAGCTTTGTAATTCCATAGGGCGAATAGGGGGCGGGCAGGGTGGTTTCATCGCCCGTAGCTTCCCGTCCGTAAACGCTGGAGGTCGAGATATACAGCAAGTGCCCCACGTCGGCATCGCGGGCGGCGTCCAGAACCCGTTGCGTCCCTTCCGCGTTGCACGAGGAATACCACTGAAAATCGCTCCAACTACGCATCAGCCCCGCCATCGCTGCCAGATGGAAAATCGCATCGGCTCCTTTAAAGACCGGCGCCAGCTCATCCTCGCGCAAATCCAACTCCGCAAATTGAAACCGCTTCCGGCCGCGCAAATCGACCAGATTTTGCTCTTTAAAGGAACGAGGATAGTAGGGGATGAACCCATCGACTCCAATCACCTCATGCCCACGATCAAGTAGCACCTCGCAGAGGTGTGACCCGACAAAACCTGCAGCGCCTGTTACCACGCAACGACTCATCACTATTCCTTGCAATCGACCATTTCGTTATCTTTCCCCACGCGCCAATGTTAAGCCGTCCTTGCCTTAGCGGAAAGCAAAAATACTGCCATAGCCTTCTGTTGCGGCACGCCATTGGCGCTGAACACGTCCCTTTGGACTGCGGCGCTGCGCGCCGCTTTGGACTTCCTGCCAAACTCCCTTTTGCCCACCGCGTAGCAGTCCTTCGGGATTACACGCCCCATCACCTCGCTCCCGCCCCCTGCGGGAACGCGACCCCAAGGCCTCGAGGCTAGCCCTCCTCTACCAGTCTTCCGGCAACAAGTTTGTGTAACGTGCTGGAAATATAAGTCTGGTAGGGCATGCCTGCTCTGGCCGCCCTCATTTGAATTCGTTCCAGATCACGCGAAGAAATGCGAATATTGATGCGCTTATCTTTCTGTAGAGCGTTTCGCGCAGAGTCCTCAAGAGCCTTCTTTTCAACCCGGAAGTCAGGGATCCGCTTGAATTCGCCGCGTTCGAAGTCCTCGAGTATCTGGAGTTCTTCTTTATCCAGCGATAGGGTCTTTTTCATGTCAGGTACTCCTTTGTTGCTTTGCGACTCGGTATGATTGTCTTTAGGAAGCGTACTCCCTTCGATTTTGTATATGGGACAAGCCACACATAGTCGGCCATGTTGAGCACGATGATATTCTGATCCGGATAGCGCCCCCTATTGGGGTGCCTGATGATGTCCAGCACATCTCCGTTTTCTATGCAAACCAGCACATCTTCAAAGCAAACACCGCGTGTGTTCTCAAGCCGGGCATTCTTTTCGTCGCTCCAGTCGTAGCCACTCATTCTTGCAAGGTACCGCGACGTGTGCCTTATGTCAACAGGCCGAATTCCTTTTCGGTCGCCTACCCGGCATGACCCCCGAAAAATTCCCTGCGGACCTTGTGGCATGAGCCTAACCGAAGATTTAGCGCCAGCAATACAACCTGCAACCCAAAACCTTGCCTCCCGCCACATGTCGCGTACACTACGACCATGGCTCGCATCAAACTCGATCTGCATCCGATATTCAACAAAGGCGCTGTGATTGACGCTGAACTGGAGCGCGTGTTCCGTGAGGCCGAGGCGAAAAAGATCAGCACGATCGAAATCATCCCCGGCAAAGGTTCCGGCCAACTGAAAAAGAAGGTACTCCGTTTCCTGCAACAGAAATCGGTGCAAGCGCGCTATCATCGGCTCGATAAAGACCGTGACAACCACGGCCGCCTGTTTGTCCATTTTCGGCACTAGCCCCGCACCAACTCGGTCCCGCATCAGCCCTTGAACGCGGAGGCGGCCCTGTGCTATAGCTTGTCCATGAATTTGCGAGGATACATTGCGCTGGGAGTCGCCGGTCTACTGCTTGGGGCCGAAGCCGCCGAAGTCCGCGTCACCGGAAATCGTGTCAATCTGCGGGCCCGCCCGGATACCCGCGCGGAAGTGGTGGCGCAGGTCAATTACGGCGATGTCCTGACCCGCCGTTCCGAGCGTGATGAATGGGTGGAAGTAGCCGCTCCAGCCGAGATCGAGTTATGGTTGCATAGCGATTTTCTGGACGACGCCACAGTCACAGCTTCGCGCCTAAATGTTCGGGCCGGACCGGGCATTAATTACCCCGTACTCAGTCAAGTGCAGCGCGGGGACGTGGTGGATATTCTCCGCTCATTCGAGGAGTGGGTCAGCATCGCACCGCCAGCCGACGCGAGTCTCTGGATCTCCGCGCGGTGGGTCGAGGCCGTACAACCGCCGCCCGTGGTCACGCCCGAACCACGTCCGGAACCGCCTCGGGAGCCAGAGCCCGAACCGGAACCCGAACCGGTGCGTCCAGCGCCTCCGCCGCAACCGGTGGTGGAGCGGAAAACGCCCCCGCCGCCCGAGGAGTTGGATTTGATCCCATTGGATGGCCAAGGCGAATTCGTTGAATTAACGGGGACCTTGCGCCCGGCGGTGTTCGTGTTTGGCCGGCCGAGCCGATATCGGTTGACCCAAACGCGTGGGCATATCATCGAAACCATCTGCTACGTGAAGGGCAATGACGCGCAACTGCAATCCTTGCTGGGACACGAAATTCGCATTGAAGGGCATAAGTACTGGGTGCAGGGGGCGCGCTACCCAGTTCTAACCCCGCAACAGATCATCCTCTTGACCCCGTCCTCATCCCGCTAACTCCCGGAGCATACGATGAATCTAACACGATGGCAGGTACAACGGGTAGCCAGTTGGGTAGGGGCGATGCTGGTACTACTCTTGCTGGCCATTATGGTCCTGCCTAGCCATCGAACCGCCACGGGCGAGCGTGAATTCCTCGCCGACGAAGCCTATCGCAATCTGGTTGTGGCGCAGACCCTGCGGCAGTCGTCCACCTACGGTATTCACGCCGACCACCCGATTCCCATGTTTAACGACACCCTCTGGCGGGGTCTGCTGGCCGCGAGCCATTGGCTATTCGATGACCTGCGCGTCGGCGTCAATGCCTGGGGCTTGGTGCTGACCATTATCACCCTCAGCCTGCTTATGCGCCTTTCCCGTTTGGTCTTTCCTTTCCCCTTGTTCGTCTATTTCGTCGTCGGCCTCTTCATTTTGCGGCCGGGCACCATCGCCGGGGCCCTGTCCGGCTTGGCGACCCCCTTGGCCCTGTGTCTCGTGACCGCAGCGGTGGTGTTTCATCTCGAACGATTGGCCGTCACGGGCCGTGGCCTACCTGTGCGCTCAGCCGTCTGCATCGGGTTGGCTGCCTGGCTGCGATTGGAGTGGATCGTCGTGTGGCTGGCGCTGTGGTTGCATGTCTTCATTGTGGCCTGGATTCCGGCCCCCCAACAGCCGCGGGCTGGGGCCAGTTTCTTCCGTGGCCTGAACGGGTTGCTGCTGATCGCGCTGCTGCTATTGCCGCTATTCGCTTACAACGCATCTCATTTGCAGTCGATTTGGGCCGGTCAATGGATCCCTTGGCTGCGATTGCCTGGTATTCCCATGGCCGCAGACGCCTGGGCGACGCTGGGGGCGGCGACGGCGTTGGCTGAAACCGTGACGCACATTCAGGCCGGCTGGCGATTGGGCTTTGCCGCCATGGGCAACCTGCTCTTCGGGCAGGGCCTATTCGTCGCATTATTTTTCACGATCGGCTATGTCTTGCTCTTGATCCAAGGGATCCGGTCCCGCGAGGATCGCGGTCATTTATTTTTCGTCCTGTGGCCTTGGTCGGTACCATTCTTCTTTGGACTGCTCTATCCATATGTGGGCGTGGATGGATTGGAAGTGCTGATCCAATCGGTCGCTCCCGTGCTGACGTTGGTTGTCGCGTTCGGCGCGGTGCGGATGCCTTTCGTTTTCGCCAGCAGCTTCAGTAAACGCTGGCCGGCGTACACCTCGGATCAAATGTTCCGCTATTGGTGGACTGGGGCAGGCGCCATCCTTGTATTAGCGCTCATGGTGGGGCAATGGCAGCAGACGCGCGGATATCGTGCCGCATTGAACACGCGGATGGATGAGCGTCAAACGCTCACACAGGCTATTGAGGAGAACGGCTTGATGCGGGACCGGTTCGTCACCGACGAACCGGGTTGGCTGGTCTGGCGGCATCGGGCCCGGGTGATGGATTTACAGGGCGAATGGACCCCGCAATTGATTGAAGCCTTGGACGCCACTGGCGCCTTTGAACCGGACGCCTTGGAGCGTGTGGCCTTCCGCATGCAACCGCCGCCCACCGCCGTCGTCCTTTGGAGGCTGGGGCCGGAATGGGGCGGGATCCTGCAAGAACCGGAATGGCTCACGCATCTGGATACGGATCCGCTGCCGCGCCCGCTGATTGCGATTGGGGAGCCGCCCTCCGAGCTTTGAAGAATCGTTGCACCACCTCGCGGCATTCCTCCTCCAGCACACCGCACGTATAGTCGGTGCGGTGATTCAACTGCTCATCCTGCAGGATACTGAATCGCGAGCAACCGCCCCGCTGCGGATCGGACATCCCCCAGACCACGCGCGAGATGCGGGCCAATACAATCGCGCCCGCGCACATCGGGCAGGGCTCCTTAGTAATGTAGAGCGTGGTCCCGTTCAAGCGCCAGTCGCCGACCGCCGCGGCCGCCTGCGTGATCGCCAGCACCTCCGCATGCGCCGTCGGGTCTTTCAGCGTCTCCGTGGAATTGTGTGCTTGGGCCAGCAACTGACCCGCCCCGTCCACGATCACAGCGCCGACCGGAACCTCGCCGGCCGCTTCCGCCTGCATAGCTTGGCGCAAGGCCAGCCGCATGTAGCGGATGTCCGGTGAATCCATCGCAGAATAGATAGGCATCTCCATATCCGCAGTCTACGAACTGCCACCAAAAAGGAAACAGCTAAATCGGTGCGCCCCTGATTCTCCTACTCACTCGTACTCGTCCGCGCCCAGCGTGCGCGGCTACAGTTTGCTTGCAGATCAAACGATATCTGTTTCC
>SKLK01000179.1 GCA_007123265.1 Kiritimatiellia bacterium | reverse complement strand
CCGTCGTGGTTACCCGGTTCGGGAACCATGCGTGTGAGCTGATCCCGCAACCGTGTCACCAATCCGGTCGCTTCAGTATTGGAAAACGTTTTCATTAGTTATAGGTCGACAATGCATGGGAAATCTTTACAGAGTATGCGCAAGATGTCGAATGAACCTTCACCGCCCGACTGGATGGCCTATGCGCATAGGCTCAACCTTCCCCTGCCCCATTGGCGCTTGTGGGTGGTGCTCGCCACGCAGGAACTTTACCGCTTTAACGGAAAGGATATCGACCGAGTCTATACGATCTCCAGCAGCCGCCTTGGACCGGGCAACGAGCAGGACTCGTTCAAGACGCCAACGGGCCTGCACCGCGTCGCCGCATATATCGGTCAGGATGCGCCGATCGGCACGGTTTTCAGCGGGCGTGAGCCAACCGGACACGTACTACCGGCAGCGAATTGGCATGGACGTGACCCGGCCGACCTCATTCTCAGTCGAATCCTATGGTTGGAAGGACTGGAATACTCAAACCGGGGTGGCCGTGTTGACACCTACCGACGCTACATCTATTTGCATGGCACCAACCACGAGCACCGCTTGGGGCAGCCGTCCTCAGCAGGATGCATTCGTATGGCCAACCAAGCGATCGTCGAATTGTTCAGCGACGTGCATCAGCAACCGTGTTGGTGCCTCATTCAGCCCGAATAGCCGGCGCGGCCGGCAAACCCCCAGCCTTGAGCAGCCCGTACAGGGGGCTGTCGGTGCCGAGGATCAGGGTGCTGTTTCGGTCCAGAATCTTTTCATACGCCTGTAACGTTCGCAAAAAGGCGAAGAATTCCGGGTCCTCGTTGTAGGCCTCGGCATAGATGCGTATGGCTTCTGCTTCCGCATCACCGCGTATCCGTTCCGCCGTCTCAACCGCCGCACTTTGGATGGAAGCGAGTTCCCGCTCCATTTCCCCTAGTCGCCGCTCTGCGCGTTCCCGGCCAATCGACCGGAAACCAGCGGAGATCTTCTGCAACTCCGCATTCATCTGAGCATAGACGTTGGCTTCAATTGCGGCGCTGTAATTGACCTGCTTAATCAATACATCCTCCAAGTGAATGCCCAGGCCAATGCTAGCTAAGCGATTCCGAGCTTCACGAAGAATGCCGTCAATTACGACCGGTCGGCCAGCGATATAGTTGCCAGTCGCATCGACCGATAAGGGCGGGGTCTCGCCACCCATGGTGGCTAGATCCAATTCTTCATCCTCGAGAAAGTCCTCGTCATCTATCAGCGACGGCATGTTGGGATCACGCTCGAGAATTCGGTTACTGCTTCGTACGACCTCAAACAGGTCATATTTTGCGATCTCGTCCTTCACGGCACCCTCGATAATACCGTTCAATCGCGTCGCAGCGAGCTCCTGCGAGCCAATCGCCTCGAGGAACGTGCGGGCATCCTCGATCCGCCAGCGGGCGGTCACATCGATCACAATGGTTTTGCGGTCACGGGTGATGGTGGTGGTTTCCCGTCCGTCCCAACGCAACAGCCGCCGGTCATAGCGATGCACTTGCTGAATAAAAGGCAACTTGGTATGCAGCCCCGCGTCCAAGATGGGCTCGCCCTTGATGGCACCAAACTGGGTTACCACGGCCTGTTCCCACTCGGCAACGGTAAACAAGGAATTGTAGGCCAAGAAACCCAATGCCGCGATTGCAATCACGACGGGCAACGTGACAGAACCTGATCGATTGACAGTACTCATCGCGCACCTCCTTCAGACGGACGCATGTTTAAGTGGGGCAATAAACTAGGCATATCATCATCCATGATGACCACCTCACGTAGCTTCGGCAACTGCCGCTCCAATGTTTCCAGATATAAACGCTGCCGGGTAACATCCGGCACCTCGCGATAGGACTGCAGCATGTCGGTAAACCGGGCCGCCTCGCCACGCGCCACATTGACGCGACGCAAGCGAAACCCTTCCGCTTCAAGCACCACACGTTCCGCTTCGCCACGCGCTCGCGGAACACGCTCTTGGTATTCACGCGAAGCTTCTTCAAAAAACCGGACGGCATCCTGCTCCGCTTTGTTCAAATCGTTAAACGCGTCGATCACCGCCGCAGGCGGATCCACAAACAACAAGTTCACTTCATTGATGCGAATACCCATTTGAAACTGATCGCATTGCCGTTGAATCAGCTCGCGCACCCGCTGCTGAATCTCGGACCGGCCAACCGTCAAGATGATGATACTGGCGCGATCGCCCATTACCTCGCGCATCACGGATTGGGAGATGTCGCGCAAGGTATTGATTGGATCCTGCACCTGAAACACAAAATCGCGGGGCTGTTCCCGGCTGAATTGAACGTCCCAGCCCGCCAAAACAATGTTCAAATCGCCCGTGAGCATGGAGTTTTCCTCACGGAAACCGGTCGCTTGCTGGCCGCGGACGCGGTCCCGATAGCCAAACGCTTCCACATCGACAATCCGCGTAGGCACCTTGATGACTTGGTCAATGCCAAACGGCAACCGGAAATGCAGTCCCGGTGGCGCCGTCTTGATGTGGCGGCCGAATCGCAGGACCAATCCCTCTTGTTCCGGCGCAATCTGATAGAACATCGATACGATGCTCAGCACCACGACAAATGCGACGAGGACAAACCCGATCGGTTTCAAGGGGATATCAACGATCTTTCCTTCAACTTCTATTCTCATATTATTCTACCTCCCGCCCGCATGGCGGCTGAAATGAATCTTTAGGGAGTCCGGTGGAGCCTATACTACCGACTCTTCACGGGCAGACAAGCTAATCAGCCCCTCCGCGCCCGCTGTCGCAGCGCACAGTCTATCAAGACCAACGCGGCCATCGACTCCACAATTGGCACGGCGCGATTGACCACACAAGGATCGTGTCGACCGGCCGCGGCCAACTCGACCTCGTTGCCCTTGAAGTCGCTCGTCCGCTGTGTGCGGCTGATTGTGGCTGGCGGCTTGAAGGCCACACGAAAGATAATCGGCTCGCCATTGGAAATGCCGCCTTGCACCCCGCCACTGTGATTGGTGGACGTGCCCAAGCCTTGCTCCTTCTGGACGAAGGGGTCGTTGTGCGCGGACCCGTACATGGTGGCGCCTTGGAATCCCGAACCGATCTCAAAGCCTTTCGTCGCGGGAATAGACATCATCGCCTGGGCTAAATAGGCCTCCATCTTTTCGAACACCGGTTCGCCCCATCCGGCGGGTACATGGCGACAGACGCAGGTCACCACACCGCCCATCGAATCCCCCGCATCACGCGCCTCCTGAATTTTCGCCTCCATCTGCGGCGCTATTACAGGATCGGGACAACGGATAATGGTTTGGTCGACTTGCTCGCGCGTTAGGGATTCGGCGGCGACATCGCCCGCACGAAGCGCTCCGACCGCACTGACCCAGGCTACGATATCGACACCGTACAAATCCCGCAGTACTTTCTCGGCAATCGCGCCCGCCGCGACACGGCCGATGGTTTCCCGCGCACTGGACCGACCACCGCCACTGGACGCCCGCACCCCGTACTTCATTTGATACGTGTAATCGGCATGGGACGGCCGGGGAATCTGACTCATCTCTTTGTAGTCACCGGGCCGTTGATCCTTGTTACGGACCAGCAGACCAATGGGCGTCCCTAGCGTGACGCCACGCTCTGTTCCAGAGAGAATACGGACTTGATCCGCTTCATCGCGTGGCGTCGAAATGGCGCTTTGCCCCGGACGCCGTCGCGTCAACTGCGGCTGAATATCATCTTCCGATAACGCCAAACCGGGTGGGCAGCCGTCAACGGTTGCCCCGACACCATAACAGTGAGATTCCCCAAAAGAGCTGACCTTAAATAATGTTCCGAATGTACTCGACATAGTTAGTTACTCGTTTGCCCACACCGCTTCAGCGACAGGCATGGCGCTACTGTCCGCTGCATTGATGCCGACGTCAACTTTTTCCATCATCCCTCTGCGAGGGTAGCGTCTGCGATCAGGCCGTCCACCATGTGGACCGTCCGGTCACAGCGGTCCGCCACGGCTTGGTTATGGGTCACCAGCACCAACGTCCGACCGGCCTCTTTGGTCAGGGCAAACAGGTGGTTCAACACCGTTTCCCCAGTCTGTGAATCCAGATTGCCTGTAGGCTCATCCGCCAAGACGATGCGGGGTTCGTTCATTAAGGCCCGGGCTAGCGAGGCGCGCTGTTGTTCGCCCCCGGAAAGCTCTACGGGACGGTGGTTGACCCGATCGCCCAACCCCACCTGCGCCAGATAATCGTACGCCTTCTTTTGCAATTTCCCGGCCTGCCGTAGCCAGCGAAGTTGACGCATCACCGGCAGGAGCACGTTTTCCGCCAGGGTCAGCTCCGGTAGTAGATGATACGCCTGAAAGACAAAGCCAAACGCCTCCGCCCGACAATCCGTGCGACGGGCTTGGGACATACGATACAGGTCCTGTCCTTGATACAGGACCTGACCGGCCGAGGGACGGTCCAATCCCCCGAGGATATGCAGCAGGGTGCTTTTCCCCGCCCCGCTCGCGCCCATGATGGCAACCGCCTCCCCTTCCTGAACCGCCAGATCCACGCCCCGCAGGACATGAATCTGATTGCGCAACAGAGCGAACGATCGCTCAATGTTCCGTGCCTCAAGCAGCGCGCCCGTCACTGTGGCGGCCTGGTTACTCATTGCGCAACGCCCTCGCAGGATCCAACGACGCCGCCCGATAAGCCGGCACGACCCCAGCCAACGTGCAGATCACCATCACCGAGATGGCGATCAGCAGTATATCGAAAGAGGACGTGCTAGCGGGGATTTCACTCAAGTGATACAGCTCTTTCGGAAACAGTTCCCAGCCAAATTGGGTCGACAACCAGAACATTAAATCATTGCGATACCGCAGGATCAGCAAGCCGGTACCGATACCGAGTAACGTCCCTAACACGCCCTCAATCCAGCCTTGCCAAAAAAACACGCGCATGATGCTGCCGGACGAAAACCCCAGCGACTTGAGCAAACCGATCTCCCGCGTCTTCTGGACCGTCAACGTAATCAAGGTATTGGTGATCCCGAAGGCGGCGACAATGGTGATGAAGATGAGCAGGAAAAACATCATGTTCTTTTCCACCCGCAACGCGGCGAACAATTGGCGGTTGAGCTCCATCCACGTGCGCACCTCGTAGTGGGGGCCCAAATGCTCCTGCAACCGGTCGGCCACAAGATGCGCGCGATACGGCTCGTCGGTCATGACGTGGATGGCCTGAACACCCGTCTCCCGCCCGTATAACTCCTGCGCCATACCGATCGAGGTCAACGTATAGCCCATGTCGAAATCCCACATGCCCAACTCGTAGATCCCTACAACGGTCAATTCTTCGGGCAAACGGATTTCATCAGGAGAGATAAAGCTTTGCGGCGAATAAACAAGGATCGAGTCCCCCAAGCGCACGCCCATTTGCAGGGCCAAGTCACGGCCCATGATGATCTCTTCGTATTCCACGTCAAAGTGCCCGGCTACCATATGCTCAGGCACCCGGCTAACGCGGACTTCATACACAGGATCGATGCCTCGCAGAAGTGGAGTAAATATACGGTCTCCGTGCTGCATGAAGACCAATCCCTCGACATACGGCGCCGCTGCTTGAACGCCGGGAACCGATTCGATCGCCGTCAACAAATCCTCCACATCATCCAGCGCCCGATGATGATTCACGGTAATATGCGCGTTGAAACTGAGGATCTTGTCGCGCCACATGTGATCGAATCCGCTCATGACCGAAAGCACAATGATCAATACGGCGACGCCCAACATGACGCCGAGGATGGAAATGACGGTAATAACTGAAACAAACGTACGTTTAGGCTTCAGATATTTCAGCGCCAAAAACAATGAAAACGGCAACTTCATCCGTGTTTCTTCGACTTCAACTGCGGGAACAGGATGACATCGCGAATGGCTTCGACTTCCGACAAGATCATGACCAGCCGGTCAATACCTATCCCCATTCCACCTGCTGGCGGCATCCCGTGCTCCAACGCCAATAGGAACGCTTCATCCACTTTGTCGGGGTCGCCCCCCGCCTGCGCCTCCAGCCGCTGACGCTGCTCGACGGGGTCATTCAACTCCTCGTATCCCGGCGCAATTTCACGGCCACCAATAATTAATTCAAACACATCGACGCACGTCGGGTCGTCGGCACAGACCTTCGCCAAGGGCACCAAGTCCACCGGCAACCTGGTTACAAAAGTAGGATTCATTAACGTCTTTTCAACCAGTTTCTCGAATACTTCCTGGGTGATATCCGTATCATTCCAATCCGGCGCGATGAACAGTCCCAGCTCGACGGCCCGCGCCCGCCGCCCTTCGGTATCCAACGCGTACCAGTCGTCACCCGCGTGCTCACGAATCAGCTCGGCGTAAGTGACCTCGCGCCAAGGCTGGCTCAAATCCACCCGCTGCGCGTCTTCCCCAAACACCCGCTTTTCATACACGGTATCAGCGACATAAAGAATTAGGTCGGTTACGAGCTGCATCATCGTGCGCACGTTCCCGAACGCCTCGTAGATCTCCAGCATCGTAAATTCGGGATTGTGAAACCGGCTGAGCCCTTCATTACGGAAATTGCGGTTCAATTCGAATACACGGTCAAATCCACCCACCAACAGGCGCTTGAGATAGAGTTCCGGCGCAATCCGCAAATACATCGGCGCATTGAGCGCCGCATAGTGTGTCTTAAATGGAGTTGCTGCTGCACCACCCGCCATCGCTTGCATCATCGGCGTTTCCACTTCCAAGTAATGGCGCGAAAACAGGAAGTCGCGGATAGCCTTGATCGCCAGGGCACGCTTGCGAAACACCTCAGCCGAGTCCGGGTTGGCGATCAGATCCAAGTAGCGCTGCCGATACCGGATTTCCACATCGTGAAGTCCGTGCCATTTGGCCGGCAACGGCAACAAGGCCTTCGCTAGCATCGTCCACGCACCGACCTTCAGGGTCGGCTCGCCCATCTTGGTAACAAACAGGACACCCTCCGCGCCGATGTGGTCCCCTAAATCCAAAAACTTGAGGGCCTTGAAGGATTCCTCGCCAATGGCGTCTTTGCGCAAGTACAACTGGAACTGTCCGGTCGCGTCCCGCAACGTGATGAAGACGCTTTTGCCCATTTCCCGGACCGCCACCACGCGGCCCGCCATGCGCGCCTCGACATCCTCCTGAAATCCGGCGCGAATGGACGCCAACGAACCGGTGCGGGGATAGGCGCCCCCATAGGGCTGATGCCCTAACGCGCGGAGCTGAGCAAGGTGTTCGAGGCGTTGGGCACGAAATTCGTTGGGATTCATTTCATCGGTCATCGGTTTCTCCCTCTGGTTCAAGAACGGCGGACATTACGCGGATACCGGCTCAGTATGCGTCTCGATGAAGGCCCGCACCGCATCTGAATCGGCCGCAACCGATTCACAGCGTGTGGGCGCATCCACCAACGCATCCAGATAGGGATGATGCGCGAGATCCTGACCGGTTGCCTCGATAATGGCCTGACTGAATTTAGCCGGATGCGCTGTCGCAAGTACAATCAGCGGCTCGTCATCCGCCTGAAACGCTTCGCCCACGGTCACACCGACCGCCGTATGCGGATCGAGTAGATAGCCATACGTCTCATGATAGCGCCGAATCGTCGCCAGTGTGCGGGCGCGATCGCCAACGCCTGCGGCAAAAAGCGGATCGACCTCGCCGGATTCGTTTAATGGCACAGCCAGCGATCCCGTCGTTTCAAATTGCTCAATCAAGGCATTTAGTCGGTCTGGCGACTCGTTTACCACGGCAAACAGATACCGCTCAAAATTGCTGGCGACTTGGATATCCATTGAGGGGCTAATCGTCGACACGACCTCGCCTAACTCATAGACGCCGGTGTTAAAGAATCGCGCGAGAATATCGTTTTCGTTTGTGGCCAGAATCAACTTGCTGATCGGCAAGCCCATTTGCCGGGCATAATAGCCGGCCAGAATGTCGCCGAAATTGCCCGTCGGCACGGAAAAGCGGATCTGCTCCGCCTGTCGCTGCTGCATCACATACAGACCGGCTGAGAAATAGTAGACAATCTGTGCCAGCACCCGTGCCCAGTTGACGGAGTTCACGGCACCCAACCGGTAGCGACGCTTGAAGTCCAAGTCGCGGAATAAGCCCTTCATGATGCGCTGGCAATCGTCGAAGCTCCCTTCAACGGACATATTGAATACATTATCCGCCAGCACCGACGTCATTTGCTTTTCCTGTAAAGGCGCGACCCGGCCCTTCGGATGCATAATGAAAATATTGATCCGGTCCTTGCCACGGACCCCTTGAATGGCCGCGCTGCCGGTGTCGCCACTGGTTGCACCCAGAATATTCAGTTGCTCGTCCCGCTGCTCAAGAATGTACTCGAAGAAATTGCCCAGAAACTGCAAGGCGATATCCTTGAACGCCAAGGTTGGACCATGGAATAGTTCAAGGATTTCGATATCGCCGACGGGGATCGCCGGCGCAAT
>SKLK01000002.1 GCA_007123265.1 Kiritimatiellia bacterium | reverse complement strand
CCGCAACGCGCTGGTGGCCGTTCCGCCAAGGGACGTGCGTCGGCCGATCGGCCGCCGCGTTGGGAGCGCTCCTCCCGGCGACGGTACGCGGCCTGACACCAGCGCGCGGCGAACAACAGGTTGACGGGGTGGGACGGAAAACCGTTCGCTAGCCGCGGTCACCCCCTCCTTGAATCGCTGTACATTGATCTTGACGGCACTCCTTTACATGTTTATATTTCGCCAACTAACGAAATGAAAAAACCGGTACAGGCGATGAGTGATGTGGTGCGTGTGGGCAAGGCGCTTTCGGACCCGCAACGGCTGCGTATCCTGATGCTGTTGTTGGCGGGGGAACGATGCGTCTGCCAGATTACCGAGGTGCTCCGTTTAGCCCCTTCCACGGTATCCAAGCACTTGGCGGTTCTGGTCGATGCGGGCTTGTTGGTCCCGCGCAAGGAACATCGCTGGATGTACTATCGCTGGGTGGCGGGGCGGCAAGCGGAATGGGTGGGCGCCATTCGTCGTTGGGTGACCGGCCAATTGGCGCAGGATCCCGCCGTGATCAAGGACGCGCGCGCGTTGGTCCGGGTCGGGGCGTGCCAGCCGGAACAATTGGTGAAGCAGCAAAGGGAGCGGCGCAGGACGAATGGCTGAACGAACCAGAGTACTCTTTCTCTGCACCGGTAATTCCTGTCGTAGTCAAATGGCCGAAGGCTGGGCACGGACCCTGAAGGCGGATTGCATTGACGCGTATTCGGCCGGCATCGAGGCGCATGGACTAAATCCTCTGGCGGTTCGTGTCATGGCCGAAGCCGGGGTGGACATCCGTGGGCAGAAATCGCAGACGGTCGACGATCTGGCGGAGCAAACCTTTGATGTGGTGGTCACCGTGTGCGGTCATGCGCATGAAGCCTGCCCCGTGTTTCCGGGTGCCCCGCAGGTGGTGCATGTCGGCTTCGATGACCCGCCGAAGCTGGCCAAGCATGCGGCGACCGAGGCCGAGGCCCTGCAACCGTACCGGCGTGTACGGGACGAGATCCGCGCATTCATCGAAACTTTGCCGGCCGGATTGACCGCGCCGGACACCTCAAGGGAGACCCGGGTATGACCTGTTCCGTTGCTTCGTCCCCCAAGCGACTCACTATCTTCGAGCGGTATCTGACGTTGTGGGTGGGGCTCTGTATCCTCGCCGGTATCGCGCTGGGTCGCCTCGCGCCTGACCTGGCTGAGCGACTCGATGCCTTGGCCATTGTGATCGATGGCGTGCCCGTGGTTTCGATTCCCATCGCCATTTGCCTGTTCTTCATGATGTATCCGATCATGGTCAAGATTGACTTTGCGGAGGTGGTGAAAGTCGGCAAAACACCGCGACCAGTGCTGCTGACGTTGATCGTCAATTGGGCCGTCAAACCGTTCACCATGTTTGCCTTTGCCAGCCTCTTTTTGGGAGCGTTCTATCGTTGGGGGCTGCTGCCGGGGACGGAGCGCCTGCCGGATGGTACCGAGGTGGAGCTCTATCGTTCATACATTTCAGGGGCGATATTGCTGGGGATTGCGCCGTGTACGGCGATGGTGCTGATGTGGGGCTATTTGGCGCGCGGAAACCAAGGGTTGACCTTGGTCATGGTGGCGATCAATTCCTTAACGATGTTGTTCTTGTACGGGGTCCTGGGGCGCTGGCTGCTGGGTGTGAATGAGATGCCGGTGCCGTGGGAGACGCTGCTACTTTCGGTGGGCATCTACGTGGCCTTGCCCTTGGTGGCTGGCTATTATTCCCGCCGTTGGTTGATTCGGGCAAAAGGAATTGAATGGTTTCAACAGCGATTTCTACATGTGTTGACACCGATTTCCATTGTGGCCTTGCTAGTGACGCTGATTCTCTTGTTTACCTTTAAGGGGGAGGAAATTGTCCGGAATCCGTTGACGATCCTGTGGATTGCGATTCCGTTGACGGTGCAGACCATCGTGATTTTTGCCCTGACCTATGGCCTGGCTCGTTGGTTGCGGTTTTCATATGAAAATGCGGCACCTGCGGCGATGATCGGCGCGTCCAATCATTTTGAAGTGGCGATTGCGACGGCCACGATGCTGTTTGGTCTGGCCTCCGGCGCGGCGCTGGCCACGGTCGTTGGCGTCTTGATCGAAGTGCCGCTGATGCTTGGCCTGGTCGCCTTTTGCAATCGCACGAAACACTGGTTCCGGCCGCATGCAGATGCGGCGGCGACACAACCTTAAGACGGGTCGACGGGTTCAACCGGCGCGCAGGCACAGACCAGGTTTCGATCGCCATAGGCGTTGTCGATCCGCGAGACGGCCGGCCAAAATTTGCGCTGCCGCACAAAGGGCAGGGGATAGGCGGCTTGTGTGCGCGTGTAGGGATGGGGCCACTCATCCGCACAGACATCCGCCGCCGTATGCGGGGCCATGCGCAGGACATTGTTTTCGCGGTCACTACGGCCAAGAATGATCGCCTCGATTTCTCCATGGATCGCGATCATGGCGTCGCAGAAGGTGTCCAATTCCGCTTGTGACTCACTTTCGGTGGGCTCCACCATGAGTGTGCCCGGCACGGGCCAGGAAACGGTCGGGGCATGAAAGCCGTAGTCCATGAGTCGCTTGGCGACATCGGTTTCGGTGATGCCTGCGCGGTCCTTGAACGGCCGAAAATCGAAAATCAGCTCGTGCGCCACGCGTTGATTGCGCCCACTGTAATGCACGTCAAAGTAGGGCTCGAGGCGGTGCTTGATGTAATTGGCGTTGAGAATCGCAATCCGTGAGGCATGGGTGATGCCTTCGGCACCGAGGAGTCGCACATAGGCGTAGGAAATCAGCAGGATACTGGCGCTGCCCCAAGGCGCGGCGGCGATAGTGATCGGCGCGTCCTCGTTCGTGGCTTCGTCGGTCCACGGATGCTTGGGCAGGTAAGGCGTCAAATGCTGAGCGACCGCGATCGGTCCCATGCCTGGCCCGCCACCGCCATGCGGGATGGAGAAGGTCTTGTGCAAATTGATGTGGCAAACATCGGCGCCGATCCGGCCCGGCGAGGTTAAGCCTACCTGCGCATTCAAATTGGCTCCGTCCATATAGACTTGGCCACCGCAGGCATGGACCCGGTTGCAAATCTCCGCGATACCTTCCTCGAATACGCCATAGGTGGAGGGGTAGGTAATCATCAGGACCGCGAGCCGATCCTTGTAGCTCTCGATTTTGGCCGTCAGGTCCGATTGATCGATTGCACCCTCGGCGTCGCATTGCACCATCACCACCTGCATGCCGGCCATCACGGCCGAGGCGGGGTTGGTGCCGTGGGCGGACGTGGGAATCAACGCGATATCCCTACCGGCCTGACCATTGGCCAGGTGCCAGGCTCGGATGGCCAGTAAGCCGGCGTATTCGCCTTGTGCGCCTGAATTGGGCTGCAGCGAAACAGCGTCCAGCCCGGTAATGACGGCCAGCGCTTGTTCAAGCTCATCAATGATGCGGGTATAGCCCGCCGCCTGATCGCGGGGCACGAACGGGTGTAAGCGGCTGAACTCGGGCCAGGAAACGGGGATCATTTCCGTCGCCGCATTCAGTTTCATCGTGCACGAGCCCAAGGGGATCATCGAGGTGTCCAAGCCCAGGTCTTTTCGCTCGAGCTGTTTAATGTAGCGCATCATTTTCGTCTCCGACCGGTGGGCGCTGAAGACGGGATGGGTGAGGTAAGCCGATTGCCGTTCCTGTTCGGTTGGCCACGCGGGCGTTGACAAGGCCGGGGCATCAGTGGCGGCGCTGGTGGCGTCGGCAAAGATACTCAGGATGCGATCGACATCGTCATTGGTTGTCGTCTCGTCAAGCGATATCCCGATCGCGTCCGGGGCGTCGTAGCGCAGGTTGATACCGGCGTCCAAGGCGCGTTGCACCCAGTACTCCGCTTTTTCCATGCGCAGGTAGAGGGTGTCAAAAAAGATTGAGTGGACCGGTGTAAAGCCACGTTGTGCGAGGCCGTTGTAGAGTCGCACGGTGCGCTCATGGATGGCGGATGCAATCGCCGCCAAGCCGTCGGGACCGTGGTAAATCGCATACAGGGCGGCCATATTGGCCAGCAACGCTTGCGCGGTGCAGATGTTCGAGGTCGCCTTTTCCCGCCGGATATGTTGTTCCCGGGTCTGCAGGGCCAACCGATAGGCCGGGGTGCCGTGCCGATCCACCGATAGCCCGATGATGCGGCCGGGCACCTCGCGCTTGAGTGCGTCTGTGACGGCAAAGAAGGCCGCATGCGGCCCGCCGTAGCCGAGGGGTACGCCGAAGCGCTGGGCGCTGCCAAAGACCACATCCGCGCCCATTTCACCCGGGGGACTCAAGCGCGTCAGCGCCATGAGATCGGTGGCCACGGCGACGCGGATGCCGGATTCATGGGCCGTGGCGATCCAGTTGCGCCAGTCCTGAAACGTGCCTTGGGCATCAGGGTAGGCGATCAAGGCTCCGAACGTTTCGTCATCCCACGCGATTTCAGACAAATCGCCCACACGCAATTCAATCCCCAGCGGTTCGGCCCGGGTGCGCAAGACCGCGAGGGTTTGCGGGAACACGCGGTCGGACACCCAAAACCGGTTTCGTTGATCCCGCTGCTTGCCGCGCCGGGGCCGGGTGCGGTGCAGCAGTGTCATCGCTTCCGCCCCGGCAGAGGCTTCATCGAGCAGCGAGGCATTGGCCATATCCATTCCCGTCAGGTCCATCACCATCGTCTGGAAGTTCATTAGCAGTTCCAGACGGCCTTGGGCAATTTCGGCCTGATACGGCGTGTAGGGGGTGTACCAGGAGGGGTTTTCGAACACGGTTCGCAGAATCACCGAAGGCGTGACGCAATCGTAATACCCCAAGCCAATATAGGTTTTGCACCACTGGTTTTCCGCTGCAATGCGCCGCATGCGCTCCAGGTAGGCCTGCTCACTCTCCGCCGGGGGCAAGGGCAAGGGGTCGGTCAGGCGGATGTCCGCCGGTACCGTTTCCTTGATGAGCGCGTCCAGCGAGGGCAAGCCTAAGGCGTCTAGCATGGCCTGTTGTTCAGTGGCGTCGGGTCCGATGTGTCGGTCTGCAAACGTGAAAGTACTCATATTGCGCCGGACGTTACCCTAGTTGAGACAGAAATTCATGAGAAAAATTCAATTAATGCCTGACCGCACGGGTGCTTCGGCGATTCTTTGCGCCGGACACTGAGGTCCCGGCTGCGATCCATCCTCCTGCAGCCAACCCGCAGTAGCTGATGCGTGAAAGTGCCGCTTAATCAGACGTTCGTTCCACCCGCTCGATCACCCGGCCCAACGTCGCTTGGAAGTCTCGCAGGCCAGAGGCCGGGACCACGATGGCATCGCGTCGCCCGCCAACATCCTCTGTGATCCGCAAGAAACAACCCCGCTCATTCTCACGCAGGTCGAAGAAGAACTGCTTTCGCTCTACTTGGATACGCTCGCTATGTAAATCATTTTGCACAGATTTACCTCCTCTGTTTTCCCCCTTACCAAGAATATGCTTTTCCTCTAAATGAAGCCTATCCTTTTGAAATCTTAGCCAATCCGACTGTGATTTGACAGCAGCAACTTTATTTTTTCGTGAATTGTGTTATCCGTGGCTATGAAGCGATTTGGTATAATGATCGGATCGGTCGGCGCCCTGTTTTCGGTCGCGCTGGCGGGATCCCCTGATAACGCAGGAAAGGAGAATCACGTGATGGCAGAGGGACAGACAAAGCTGGAAGTGGCCACGTTTGGGGGAGGCTGTTTTTGGTGTGTCGAAGCCGTTTTCCAGCGTGTCCCGGGTGTGCTTGAGGTGACCTCTGGATACAAGGGTGGCCATGTGGAAAACCCATCCTATCAATCGGTAACGACTGGAGAGACGGGCCACGCGGAGGTGGTGAGGATTGCGTTTGATTCTGAAAAGGTTTCCTACGATGAGCTGTTGGACATCTTTTGGCGGGCGCATGATCCTACGCAGTTGAATCGGCAGGGAGCGGACGTGGGTACCCAATACCGGAGTGTGATTTTCTATCATTCCGAGGCACAGCGGGTTGCGGCCGAGACCTCTAAAGCGCGATTGGCGGCTTCCGGTCGCTATCGACGCCCGATTGTGACAGAGATTGCCGATGCTAGCACCTTCTACGAGGCGGAAGCCTATCATCAGAACTATTTCGATAATAACCCCAACGCGTCCTATTCCCGTTTTGTGATTGCGCCCAAACTGCGCGCCATTGGGTTGGAATGAGCCCTTAAGGGCGGGAAAAACCTAGTGTCAGGAAACTTGGGGACAGAGAAGTAGTGTCATTGCCGGGAACTTTGTCAGTAATACTCGCGATTGAGCTTCCGGCAAAGCTTTTCGAGCGCGCTAGGGAAAGAGCTCGTTAGAGCGCGTTAGGGACAGAGAAATAGTTTCTGTCGAAACCTGTTGCTGCCCTCATAATCAACGGGTTGTGCGATCATCTCTGTCCCTTGTTGACATGTGACTTGTTCGGGTGCGCGCTTTTTGATTAACTCAGGCGGCGTTGATTTTGTGAGCGTAAATACTCAAGTGAGGAAATAGACTATGAAAGTTGTTTTGGCGTATTCGGGCGGATTGGACACGTCGGTCATTATTCAATGGTTACGAGACGAGTACCAGGCAGAGGTGATTGCGTTTGCCGCCGATCTGGGGCAGGAAGAGGAGTTGACCGGGCTTGACGAAAAAGCGCGGAATAGCGGCGCCAGCAAGGTGTACATCGATGATTTGCGCGAGGAATTCGCCCGTGACTTCGTGTTCCCGATGATTCGGGCCGGGGCTATCTACGAGTCCGGTTACCTGCTGGGCACCTCGATCGCGCGGCCGTTGATCGCCAAGCGCATGATCGAGATTGTGCGCGAAAACGGGGCGGAAGCGATCTCGCACGGGGCAACTGGAAAAGGGAATGACCAAGTTCGGTTTGAAGTAACGGCGTACGCATTGGAACCTGGTATCAAGATCATTGCACCTTGGCGGGAGTGGACCTTCAAATCGCGCACGGATCTGCTCAATTATGCCGAGAAACACAAGATTCCAGTGCCGGTGACGGCGGCAAAGCCGTACAGCATGGATCGCAATTTGTTGCACTTGAGTTTCGAGGGCGGAATTCTGGAGGATCCCTGGGCCGAGCCACCGAAGGATATGTTCAAGTTGTCTGTGGCACCCGAGGACGCCCCGGATGAGCCGGAAGAGGTGGTCATTGATTATGAGCGTGGTGACGCGGTTGCGGTCAATGGGGAACGGATGAGTCCGTTGGAGGTCATGTTGACCCTGAATCGATTGGGCGGACGCCATGGCATTGGCCGGATTGATTTGGTAGAGAACCGGTTTGTTGGCATGAAAAGTCGCGGGGTTTACGAAACGCCGGGGGGCACGATTCTGTACCGGGGCCGGGAGGCGGTTGAGCAATTGACGATGGATCGGGAGGTCATGCATTTGCGGAATGAATTGGTGCCGCAGTATGCCAAGCTCGTGTACAACGGCTTTTGGTTTGCGCCGGAGCGGGAGATGTTGCAAGCGGCTGTGGATCAAGCTGCCGCCAGCGTGAATGGCACGGCACGTCTTAAGCTGTTCAAAGGGAATTGCATTGTGGTCGGTCGTCGAGCGGAACAGTCGCTGTATGATCCGGAAATTTCGACCTTCGAGGAAAGCGATGCCTACGATCAAAAGGATGCTGCCGGGTTCATTAAGCTGAACGCGTTACGTTTGCGTATCCGGGCCGCCATGAACCGTTAACGGTTGGCGGTTGGTCGTACTACTTGTCAGGAAGCATTATGTCTGAATTTACTTATCAAGGCGGGGTTTTCCACGCCGAACAGGTGCCGGTGCCGCAATTGGCCGAGCAATATGGAACGCCTCTGTACATTTACAGTCGAACGCATCTGATCCGGCAGTATCGGGCGTTGGCCGATGCGATGAAGTCCATCCGTCCGCACATCTACTTCGCGATAAAGTCCAACTCAAACTTGGCGGTGATCCATACCTTGGCCAATGAAGGGGCTGGTGCGGATGTCGTATCCGGCGGCGAATTGTACCGGGCCCGAAAAGCGGGGGTTGCTGCAGATAAGATCGCCTTTGCCGGTGTGGGCAAGACGGTTGCGGAAATCGATTACGCGCTGGGCGAGGGTATCCGCTTCTTTACGGTCGAATCCGAAGAAGAGCTGACGCGCATATCGGAGCGGGCCGCTGCCTTGGGTTCAGTCGGGCGCGTAGCGATTCGGGTGAATCCGGATGTCGACCCGAAAACCCATAAATATACCAGCACCGGCAAGGCCGAGAACAAGTTTGGCGTGGATTTGACCCGGGCTGAGCGGGCGTACGAATTGGCCTTGAAGCTGCCGCATTTGGAAGTGGTGGGCCTGCATATGCATCTAGGGTCGCCGATTATGTCACCGGCACCCTATGCGGAGGCCTTGGAAAAGGTTCGCCCCATGTGTGAAACACTCAAGCGGGATATCACCACTTTTCGACACTTGGATATCGGCGGAGGTCTGGGGATATCGTATCGTCCGGATCAGGCCCCGCTTGACCCCCGTGACTTTGCGTCGGCCGTGTTGCCGGCTTTGCATGGTTTGGATATGGAGGTGGGGATGGAGCCCGGTCGGTTTATTACCGGTAACGCGGGTATTCTGGTGACACGGGTGGAATACATCAAGGATAACCCGTTCAAGAAATTTGTTATTGTTGACGTGGCGATGAACGACTTATTGCGGCCGCCCTTGTACCAAGCGCATCATGAAATCGTTCCGGTGATTCAAACGGACGAAAGCATCTTTGGCGATGTTGTTGGGCCGATTTGTGAATCCGGCGATTTTATGGCTCAGGATCGAAGTTTGCCTGCTGTGCGGGCAGGGGATTATCTCGCCATTTTGAGCGCCGGGGCGTATGCTTTTGTGATGGCGTCGAATTATAATACGCGGGGTCGCGCGGCGGAAATCATGGTCCAAGGCGATCAGGTTGAGGTCGTGCGCGCCCGGGAGACCTGGGACGATTGTATCCGTGGCGAAGTGATGCCGACATGGAGTTGATATGAAGATTAGAGGAGCCTTTACAGCGATTGTCACCCCCTTTAACCGGGCGGGTGAAGTGGATTATGAACGTTTTGGCCAATTGCTTGAGGCGCAAGTGGCGGCGGGCATGGATGGGGTGGTACCCGTAGGGACCACCGGTGAATCGCCCACGCTGTCGGTCGCCGAGCATCGGCAGGTGATCGAATTCGCTGTCGAACAGATCGCTGGCCGCGCCTTGGTCATTGCGGGTACGGGTGGAAATGCGACTGCGGAGGCTTTGGAACTGACCCGCCACGCGCAGACGGCCGGCGCCGATGCCTGTCTGCAAGTTACCCCCTACTACAACAAGCCGAGTCAGGCGGGTCTGATTCAACATTTTACGGCGATAGCGGACGTTGGGTTGCCGGTTGTGCTGTATAATATTCCCGGCCGCACGGGCTGCGCGTTGACGGTGGAGACGGTGCAGGCCCTGTCGCGGCATCCGGCGGTGGTGGCGATCAAAGAGGCGGGTGGCGATGTGGACCGGGTCAGCGCCTATATCGCGGCCGGTTGTGAGTTGGACATTGTATCGGGCGACGATTCGTTAACGCTGCCGATGATGGCCGTTGGCGGGGTGGGCGTAATAAGTGTGGCGGCCAACGTGGTGCCCGGTGCCGTTCGGGATATGGTTCATGCCGCTTTAGACGGTCGCTGGGCCGAGGCGCAGTCCTTGCACCAACAATGGTATCGGCTGTTTCGTGACCTGTTTTTGGATACGAATCCCATCCCGGTAAAGGCGGCTTTAGCCATGATGGGACAGATCGAGGCGCACTACCGCTTACCGCTGTGCGAGTTGAGTGACGCACACCAACGGCAATTGCGCGCCACCATGAAGCAGGTTGCTTTGCTGGACGGATAGATCCTACGGCGTAGAGGGCACACAAATATGACCAACGTAGTCGTTATAGGGGCAGCAGGCAGAATGGGGCGGGCAATCGCACGCTGTATCCTTGATGGTGCAGTGCCCGGGCTGCGCTTGAGTGGGGCGGTCGAATATGCTGGTTCGCCGGCCTTGGGACAGGACGCGGGCAGCTTGGCCGGCTGCAAGCCTGCGGGCGTCACGTTGACGGCCGATTTGCGTGCGGCTTTGGCAGAAGCGGATGTCGCCATTGACTTTAGCGCGCCGGAAGCCACCGCAGAGCATGCCGCGTCCGTGGTCTCTGCGCGCGTGGCCTGGGTCATCGGCACAACGGGATTATCCGGCGACCAATGCCAGAACGTGACGGAAGCTGCCGCGACGGTGCCGGTCGTGATGGCGCCGAACATGAGCTTGGGCGTGAATCTGCTGATGCTGCTGGTGGAGCAAGCCGCCCGCGCATTGGCTGGCCGCGGCTATGATATTGAAATTATCGAGCGGCATCACCGCCGCAAGAAGGATTCGCCCAGTGGCACGGCCATCGGACTTGGTGAGGCGGCGGCGCGGGGCAGCAACTGGACCTTGTCCGATGTTGCGCGGCATGGGCGATCTGGTATCGTATCAGGCGATCGGCCTACCGAAGAAATTGGATTCCATGCCGTGCGCGGAGGCGATTTTGTCGGGGACCATACCGTTGTTTTTGCCGCCGAGGGCGAGTCCGTGGAATTGGCGCATCGGGCGACTAGCCGGGATACCTTCGCGGTTGGCGCATTGCAAGCGGCCGCATGGTTGAACGACAAACCGGCGGGGCTCTATACCATGGTGGATGTTTTGGGGTTACAGGGTTAGCGCATGGAGATTGGCTTTAGTCTGGGCAGCAATATGGGGGATGTGGTGGCGCATATGCGTGCGGCCAAGGAACGGGTCTTGAGCTATCCGGAGGTCACGTGGATCGCGCAGTCCCCACTCTATGAGACGGATCCCGTCGGCGTTGCGCCGGAGTATGCGGATCTCGTTTTCTTAAATTCGGTGCTGGTGGTGGAGAGTCCTGATCCCGCTGAGGTCTGGCTCGATCGTTTGCATGAAATTGAGCATGCGATGGGGCGACGGCGTACCGATGATCGAAACGCGCCGCGACCGATGGATATCGACATTCTCTATGTGGGTGAGGCCTGTATTGACAGCGGTGGCTTGGTGGTGCCGCACCCGCGCTGGGCCCAGCGCCGCTTTGTCGTACAGCCTTTAGCCGATGTCCGACCCGATCTAATCCTGCCGGGTGCCGGCCAAACGGTGCAGGCAATCCTCGCCGGACTTAGCGGCGAAGCCGTGCGGCGAACAGACTATTCGTGGTAGCCTGCGCCGATGGATCAGGGGGCTTCTTGTGACAAGCCTTCCACCAGCAAGATCATCCTCGCGCGGCCGGCCTCTTCGCGCATACTGATTTGAGTCTCCACCACCCGCCAAGGGGGGCGTTGCGTCTCCAGTGTCGTCAATAACTCGCCGATACTTGAAAGCGGGATCGATTCGACGGTGAGTCGAAATCGCTGCGCTTGCCAGCCCGGCCATGTCGCTGCCGAGGTAATGGGCTCAATGTCAGTCGTTAGGTCCGGCAATACCTGTGGGACTATATCCTGCAAAGGTGGTGGTGCATCGGCCGGCGCTTCCTGCATCATGCGCACCCATTCGAGCCACGCCGTCTGCTGTTCTTGCAACGCGATCAATCGCGACAGATCCGCCTGCTTCCGTATCAGTCGCTGGCGCTCCGAAGGGACTTGTCGCAAGGCGTGGACTACACCCATGACGCCGATCAGTAGCAAAATCCCGGCGGTAATCCAGAGTGCCCGCTGTTGTGTGGTCCACATCAATCAATCCTCTCTGCGGTCAGTGTGAAGCGTAGGAAGGACGGTCCGCTGACGGGACGAAACGTCACATCGGCCGTCCACCCTTCGGCAGCCAGTTGACGCCTAAGCGATTCCGGGCCTTGGCGGTGATTGGCGGTCCCGCGAATCCGCATACGATTGGTCTCCAAATCCAACGCCTCGACATCCACTGCCGCTTCTTTGGCCATTTCCAAAAGGTGTGCCCAGCGCATGGTCAATGAAGGACTTAACGCCCGTTCGAAGGGCTGAATTTGGCCGGCCTGCTCTTCGATGGCTCGCTCAGCCAGCATCACTTCCTGGCCTCGCGGCACATGGGGGAGGGCGGTAAGGCGTTCAGCAATTGATCGCAACTGGGTATCGAATATCGCGTTCCGCTGTTGCACCTGATTCCGGTACAGCCCTTGCGCGGCGATCAAAAGCAGACCGCCAATCAATGCCGTTAAGGCAAGTCGGCTAAACAAGGATTGCGCCCGTTTTATCACCGCAGGATGGGCAAAGTCGCCCGCCCGGAAATTCCATGTCCATCGGGCGGCGGGCATCAGTTGATGCGCGAAGGTACGAGCCAAGCCCGCTTCGGGCTGATTGGAAATAGTTGACGTTAAATCTTGTCCCTCGATCAGCGCCGGTTCCAAATCCACGATTCGCGCGGGCTCAGCGGCGCCTGGTCCGGTCCAATGAATGGTTCCGGGTCCTTGCTTCGAAGCAGGGCGAACAGTGCGATAAAAGCGCAGGGCCCGCTCGCGCCATTCGGCTCGCGCGGGATCGGCGTCCAACTGGTCGATGCCGATCTGAGTGACTTGACTAGCCAAAATTCGGCCCTGTTGTGCGGCGACCCAAACGGTCCGGTCAATGCCCAAGTAGATGACCCAATCGAGATGATCGGGGGCAGCGGTCGTGGGGGGGAGGGCCGCTGCAAGGGCCAGTCCCTCATGGGCTAGCAGGTGTGGGTCCACGCCATAGCGCCGGCATTCCTCCAAACGTCGTTCCACCGCCTGGCGCGGCGCGGCCAGCGCCAGGGCGCGCACTTCGGTACCGGATTCAATCACGGGAAATCCGTAGACGCACCGTTCGAGCGGGAAGGGGAGTTGGATGTCCAACAGTGACGGTAGCACCCGTCGGGCCTTTGGCACGGACGCGAACGGAGCCGTCAACCAGCGCAAGCTGCTTTGGCGCACGGGCATGCCGGCGCATACCCACGCGTGGCCCCGGGCCACTTCTGCGGCAATCTGTTCGAGTACCGGCTGCAAGGTGGCTGCTGGATTATCGGTTACCGTGGCCAGCACCACCTCTTCGTGCGGCTGGCTGCGTCCGGCGCGGACGCGGACCACGGCGACGAAGCGGTCGGATAGGTCGATCCCGTAACCGGTCCGGGCGGGGGGGATTGTGGTGAACAGCGATTCCTTCATTGCGAGACCCATTGTAGCACACGGCAGTCACCCGACGCACTTCGTTCGATCAAGGCCCGGACGTGAATCCGCCGATGGTTGGCCCATGCTTGCGCTTCGACGAGAAAATGAGTACTACGCACGTCCACAAAAGGGCGCAGCGCCGCAAATAGAACCGGATCCGCATGGGCAATCAAGGCATCCACCGATTGGAATGGGCGTTCCGCACGGGCCAGCTCGATGTAACGGGCAATCGATTCCTGCGCCGGCCCGGTTAGTGACGCAAGTAATTCGGGCGTGGCGGTGTTGATATTAATAGGAATCGGGCGGCGTCGCGGACCGGGTACGATCGTAATCATGTCCGTGACCGAGGCGGTAAATGGCCGCCCCATTTGGTTGCGGTGGCGGCGCTCGAAATAGGCCGGCTCGAAACCGTAGATCCAATCGAGTTCCTGCCACGTATGCATCCAGGTTCCGGGGGTGTCGTACGGAGGATCCTGTTCCCGGTAGTATCGGCTGCCCCGGGCACCGATCGGTTCATCGAAAATCCAGTCCTGAACCGCGCCGATGCGTTCGATCGGGGTGAAGTCGCCCGCATGCGTCAGCGCTTCAATCAGGATGTCTTCCGTCACATTCGGACCCGGAAACGCCTCCGGCAAGCGTAGATTGTTAATGTCGATGTAGCGATTCAGGTCCGTGATCCGACTGATCGTTGTGATTCCATCCGGGCGATCGACCTCGTGCATCCGGGTCCACGGCTCATCCAGCGCGTCGAAACGCTGCTCTTCTTTTTTACTCAAGCCTTGGATTCGCATCCAGATTTCATCGGCTGCAGCCACGCGCAGGCGGGAAAACTCAAGGATTTGCTCATCCGCCCGTCGCGTCAGCAGGGCTTGATGTTGTAGATGCATGAGCAGCATGCTCATCACACCCAGCAGGACAATCACCAGCACCAGCACCATTCCGTCCTGTCCTTGGGATTGCGCCATTTTGGGTGGACGCGCGTGCCGGTGTTTCCGCTTGCGCGATTTGTGGGGCGTTGCGTCGGAGACTGCGTTGTGGTGCCGACGAAACCAGCCGCGCCGGTCCAATAGCGCGCCAAGCACAAACAAGCTGACGGACGCGCCCGCATAAATAAATGCCATACGCCACGGTCCTTCCGGGAAAAGGGCTTTCGTCCCTACCGCTTGCCCCAGAAAGAGCAGGGCGCCGACAAGGGTGACCACGCCCAGTATGATGGCGAGAATGCGTACCCGGTTGGCTACGCGCCGACGCACCGATCGCCGGTGTTGCTCCGTGGAACGCCGTCGTCGGTTGGATTCGCTAAGGTGGCCGATCATGGGGTAAGGATACCAACTAATGTACGGCTGTGCAAAGTTGAATCCTGTTGAGTCCGCAGCAGCTGCACGTTGGGAGGCCCCTGGGGAGGGGGGGTAACAGCGCAGGACTTGGCCGTGAGCAGCCAATTCTACGGCTGGCAAAGGTTCTCACGCTGATAGAAAGATAGCGGCTATGCAGCGAACCACATCGATGCTTTGGCACGTCTTGAGAACTGGACCGTGGACAGGAGGCTGTCTATAGTGGGCCGCGAATTCGAATTGTGCAAAGCGTTATGATTGAAAATCTCGCATACTTGAATCCGTTTAATGCACGGAGCGCTAGCCGTTTGAGTCGTGTTGTCGATGCCCGACTGTCTGCCCTGATTCATGATGCGCGCCAATACAGTCCCTACTACGCGCGGATGCTGGGCCGTGATGTTTGTACGCAGGCGACGTTGATTGATTTGCCAACGCTATCACGGACCACGCTCCAGACCTATTTGCCGGAGATTACGCGGCCTTTGGCCAGAGGCGAGCGACTACTGCATTTGCGCACGAGTGGCTCGACCGGCCGACCGTTCGAGCTTCCGGTCATTGTCAGTGAAGCGCATATTTCCGACTTGCTATGGCTAAGGCTCTACACGGCCTTGGGATTGCGGCCCTGGCATGTGCAGGGCAAATTCTCCCACACGGGGCCCCGCCCCGCGCGGTGGATACAGCGATTCGGTATTCTGCGCAGATCCTATTGCCCGGCCGCCGCGTGGCCTACGGAGAAGGTTGATTGGTTGCGCGAGGTCCGCCCGCATGCATTGTTCGGGTGGGCATCCCTGCTAGGTGAGGTGGCCCGCGAGCTGGAAAGCCAACAGGATGCCGTGGAAATTCCCATGATCTTTAGTTCCTCGGATATGTTGTGGGACGGCTTACGTCGCCAAATCATTGAACGATTGGGCGGACAGGTGCGGGATGTGTATGGGGCGGAGGAAACAGGGCCGATTGCGTGGGAGTGCCCGGTGGGCGGCGGCTACCATGTGCGGCAGGACTGGGTGTATATAGAGTTGCTTGACGACGATGACCGGCCGGCTTCCAGCGGTCGCGTCGTATGCACGGTGTTGTGGCGGCGCTTAACACCGCTAATCCGGTATGAGATCGGCGATGCCGCAGAATGGGCGGATGAGCCGTGTGCGTGTGGCAGTCCCTTCCCGCGTCTGAAGAAACTTCACGGGCGACAACAGGATTTGATGCCTGTGCCGGGCGGAGGATGGATTAGTGCGGGGACCTTGGAGTCATTGATCTACGGGCTGCAAAATATTCGCCAATTTCAATTTGTGCAGCAGAGCGCGAAGCATTTGAAGCTGCGGCTGGTACTTGCCCATCCTCCATTAGGCCGCGATGAAGCGACCATCGTGGCCCGGTTTTTAGATCGGTTTGCAGGACGCTTGACGCTGGGAATAGAGACCGTTGACGAAATCGAAAAGGCTGGACGCGCCAAGTTCACGCCTTTCTTGACGTTACCAGACGACACGCTCAGTGGCGTTGGTTGAGCGGCAGTTAATCGCAACCCAAACGCACCTCTTGTTCATTCGGGGGAGCGGCCTCGGGGCTTGTCTATGTCCGACCTCCCGCAGGCGGCACTTTCGAAGCGTGAAGGTGAAGGATCTTTCCGCCTGGCGTTGGACAGGGTTCGGAACGTTCCACGCGAACGGCAACCTGATCCAGCCATACTTGCTTCATCATCTGGTGAAAGCGTGAAGGCTGTCCCAAGGCATCAAGAAGTGCACGGGTAACCTGTGCTTCATTCAGCGGCCCGATACGGGGATGAATTCGCAGGCATAATTCCGGTCGTCCCTCATCGTCTTCCTCTTCGATGAGTTGATAATCCATCGGTCTACCCCCAAACTGTTGGGGCAATGCTTCGTCGAGGATGCGAATAATGTCCGCTGCGTCAAATGTCATGCCAGCAGCCGTATATTTTTCATAGCTCCGGATCGTGTGCAGGTGGGTGGTCCATCCCAGCGTTTCCAGTGGGCATCCGCAGGATCTCGATGAAAATGTAGCGCAGTCACCCATGGACGTATTCAACATGGTGAAGGGAGCGCGCGGATGCAACGACGACACCATCAGTGCGCGTTCCGGGAAACCATGGGGGGCGGCCGCAGTACCCACTTGAATCAGGGCATGCAGATCCGCCAACACATGGACTTCGTCATGGTGTTCCGGGCACATGCAGCCGTACCCGATTGGTCCGCACTCCATCGCCCCATAGCGAGGCCAGGCTTCTGCACCGGTTGAGCGGATTAGCTGCAAGCGCGCCGCAGTGATCGGCTCGCCACCCAGGGTGAAGCAGCTGCCGCGAATATCCAAGCCGTTCTCGCGTGCGGCCAGGCACGCCGCCAGCGCGGAACTGGGATAGGTGAGTATGTGCGGAATGCGCCCGCTTTTCCGTTCGGCGGCCATCCACTCCGCAACGCGCCGTACGTCGGTAGGCGGAATATAGGTTGGCCGGGGCAAGGGCACACGCGAGAGGCGCCCGGCGATGCGCATGGCCGTGGTGCTCCATTGATGGAGAAAACCGGCACTGGACCGATGGGGGTCCACTTGAGAAAACCATTGCGCTGGTGGCTGGCCGAACAATGCCATCTTGATGAGGCGAAAACGCGCACCCCCACCGGGCACCTCCCAAATGGCTTTGGCCATAGGCGCTGTCTGCCAAGCACTGAGGTATAGCAACGTCTCACCGGCACAGGCACGAATAAAGTCGAGGTCGAAGAGCAGCAAAGTCCCCGAGCTGCGACTTCCTCCCGTAGTGGCTGACACATCGCGGTGAGCGTGCGGATTCAAAAAATCGGATGTGGTGGCCTGAAAGCGTAGGGAACCGCGTATGATTTCTTTCCGGCCTTTCCATTCATCGATGGATATGTATACCCCATCGCGCAATAGATCCTGGAGTGTGCGCTCTACTCCGTTCGTTTGCAGCAATGCCTCTAAATCGGGCAGGGTGTAGCCGGCATGGGCCAGCAAGCGCCGGTACGGACTCTCCGGCACAGCAAATACACGTTCCTTCAAGAGGTTCAACAAGGCCGCTTGCCGTGTGGCGAGTCGATGCGATAGCGCGGCACGTGCCTCCTGCTCGGTGATCGGCCGGCGCAGGTGACCGGGCAATCGCCTCAGGAAGCGAAAGCCGGTGGCCAGATTCGCAGCCGAAACCCCGGTGGATTTGGGTGCCTGTCGTGGTGGGAGCATAGGGGGTCAGGTATGATTCATCGCTTTGCGCATTTGCTCAATCCGGTCTTGCACGAAGGCGTCCAGTTCGGGCAGCAGCACCACACTGGTTTGCTCGTCTGGGTCGGTGCGGGAGATGATGACCACGCACGGTTCATGGTCACTCGGATTCCATGGCAAGTGCGGCAGATCAGGAGGAATGTACAGGAATTGGCCGGTCTTAAGGGATAAATGATGCTCCAACTGATCGCCATATTCCACTTCGGATTGACCATATAGCTGATAAATGGCGGTTTCGTGTCCGCGATGAAGGTGGGCCTTTTCGATGCCCCCGGGTGGGATTGTGACTAGATGCATGCATAATGACCGGGTGGGTGTCGTTGCCGATGATATTCCCGTGTGGCATTCCGGGCCTTGTTTAGCGAGATACCAGTCATTGGAAGAATTGACCACACAGATTCGCTTAGTGTCTTGCATAGCGCTTCCACCCCCTCTGGAGATCCCATTGGCCGGGTCCCCTGCATCGATCAAATCAATCACCCTTATCCATCGGTTAAGAATGAGGTAACGGACACCTCTTAGTCAAATGCGAAGTCCGCAGCAGCTGCACGTTGGGAGGCCCCGACTATACGGGGCACACGCTCAATGGTTCGAACCGATGTGAAGCGCTACGCTCCGGTTTGCGCCTGCTGGATCCATTCCCGCGCATGGGCTTGCAGCTCTTTGGCGTTGCGGGTGGCCAACTTTCGCTTGATATGGGCGCGATGGGTTTCAATGGTCTTGATGCTGAGCCCGAGCTCGTTGGCAATCTGTTGGCTGCTGAGGCCCTCACCGATTTTGACAAATATTTCCAATTCGCGATTGCTGAGTAATCGTTCCGGATCGCGCGTGTCGGCATGATCCTGGTTGGCAATGCTGCGTAGTAGCTTAGCCTCGATGGCGGGACTGACATACAGCTCGCCCTGGCGAATCCTTTCGATAACCGCCTGCAGCTCGTCGGTTGAGGCCGGTTTCATCAGGTAGCCGTGCGCGCCGATGCGGAGAGCGCGTTCGGCATACAGTTGTTCATCCTGATGGGTGTACACCAGGATATGCATGGGGGTGTCCAGTAACCGCAATTTCCGCACGAATTCCATGCCATTGCCTTGGCGCATCCCAATTTCGACAATGATGAAGTCGGGCTGGTAATCCACCAAGGCTTTCAATGCATCCTGATAGGCGTGGTGCACGGAAGGTACCCAGTTGGCGTCACACTGGTCGAGCACCTGTTGAAGAAGCGTAAAGGTTTGGGGATCGTCATCGACGAGATCCACCGATATGGGTTGTTTGTCCATCATGCCTGCCCCTGGGTTCATATTGCAACACGCGTATACTTGTGCATCCCCATGCAAATCCTGCCATGTAGGTTGATGCGCAACAATCGGGCCGTAACCCTTTGTCGCATAGGGGGAAACCCGATTGGGAGAAGGCTGGGCGGTAGGCGGATCCGCCTACTGAGCAGGTTGTTGTTCAACCCATTGGACGGCCTGCCGCACCAGCTCGGTCGCGTTTTGTAGCCCGAGTTTTTCTTTGATGTGGGCGCGATAGGTCTCGATGGTCTTGATGCTGAGATGCAGATCCTCGGCAATTTTGCGGGTGCCCAAACCCTGGCCAATTAAGCGAAAGACTTCCAGCTCGCGATCACTCAGGCGCCCGACCGATGTGGCGGCGGCATTGGAGCGTTGCCCCGCCACGCCTCGCAAAATCTTTTGTCGCATGTGGTCGCTGATGTAAATGTCTCCGTTCAGGACCTTGTGAGCCGCCTCGGTGATGTTTTGTGCGACTTCCTCTTTCATAATGTAGCCACTAGCCCCTGCCCGCAAGACGCGCTCTGCATAGAGGGATTCGTCATGCATGGAGACGACCAAGATGGGTAGCTCGGGGTACAAGGCCCGGGCGGACTTGGTCAGCTCCAATCCGTCCGGTCCCTTCATGGAGATGTCTACCAGCATCAAGTCAGGTTTGAGGTGGGCCAGGCTTTTCAAGGCTTCTCCAGAGCTGCCGGCTTCGCCGCACACATGCAAATCGTCAACTTGGTCGATAAGGGACCGCAGGCCTTGCCGGACAATCGGGTGATCATCGACAATCAATACCTCGTAAATCTTGGTCTTGCTGTTCGCTGCCGTATTCATCTTTTCCCCCTTATACATCCCCATCGTTTGGTGAAGGGACCACACACGACACTTTTGTCCCCCGTTTAGATCGCGATTGAATTATAAATTTTGCCTGAATCATACTGGCACGATAGCGCATGATTGCCAAGCCTAACCCTGCACTAACAGGGAATTTGGTCGGCAGGCCTTTGCCGTTATCGGTCACGGTCAAGGCGATTCCTTCGGGGACTCTTTCCAGACGCACCTGGATCCGGCTGGCCGCTGCGTGTTTAATGGCATTTGATAAAGCTTCCTGAGCGATGCGATAGAGGTGAACGGAGGTGGGCGGGGGCAGCCGACTCGCGGTGGTGTTGCTTTCGTATGCGCAGGTGATGCCGAACAAGGCGTCCTGCTGCTCAACGAAGCGTTGCAAGGCGATGCCGAGCCCGTTGCGCTCCAGTTCGACGGGGTACAAGCCATGAGAAATGTTCTTAACCTGAGTTAATGCCGTGCTGGTCAGATCTGCCAACCGTTCGATGTCGGGAATCAGGTCGGTAGTCTCCGCCTGCTTGGCCTGCGCAACTTTGCGATGCAAGGCTTGTGTCAGCATGGTGAGTCCGGCCAGTTGTTGGCTGATGGTATCATGCAGATCCTGGCCGATCTGTTTGCGTTCCATTTCGCTGGCATCGACGATGGCTTGCTCCAGCTGTTTCCGCTCGGAAATGTCCCGGACGATTCCTATAAAAAAGCGGCGGTTGCCACTGCGGGTCTCGCTGACGGCCAATTCGAGGGGAAACAAGGTGCCGTCGGCTCTTCGCCCCTGCACTTCACGGCCCATGCCGATGATATGCTTTTCACCGGTGTGCACGTAACGTTTGACGTATTCGTCATGGTGCTGGCGGTCCGGATCATCCATCAGCATCGAGACGCTTTCGCCGACCACCTCAGCAGCGGAATAACCGAAGATGCGTTCGGCCGCCGGATTGAAGGTGTGGATACTACTGTCCTGATCGATAACGATGATTCCATCCACAACGGTATTGAGAATGGTCTGCATCCAGGCGGCGTCTTCGGGCTGTGATACAGCTGCGGTCGCCGATGATGGGGCAATGTTAGCAGTCATTCTCTTGTCGGCTTTGACTAGAAGTCGAATGCGAGGCGCATTTGGGCGATATGAGCGTGGCCTTCTTCTTTCAGGTCCGCCCGGATGAGGTTGCCCATCAGTCGCACATTTGGGTTCAGGTACCAATTGAGGCCGAGGGTCGCGTTACGCAGATGCCCACCTTCGACCGGGCCATCGTTCAAATCCAGTTCCGCATATCGCGCGGCGAGTTCCCATGCGCCCCAGCCGTGACCGTCGCCCCCCAAACTTGAGCGGGGCGTGACACGTCCGAACGTGCCGTTTTGGCGGTTGTACGGCCGATGTTCGCCGGTAAGAAACCAGCTCACATAGACATAGAATCCGCTTAATGAGGAGGTCTGGCCGTCATGGTCTTCTGTTGCCAGCAAACGGACCCGCGCCTGATGCCATTCGGCTTGCACGGATACCGGGCCATGTGTCGCCGCGAGTTCCAAGCCCACCTGGTTCACACGATCCGCGGCCAGGACATCCGTATCCACGAGAAAGGGCGCAACCGATGATTCCGGTCGCGAGCGGACACGGTATTCGTCGCCGTCCGGTTTCCGTTGAATGCCCGAGAGCCCCAGATGCAGCCAGGTACGGCCGTCATCCTGATAGATCGGGGCTGCCGTCAGTCGCGTGGAAAAGGTGTGCTGGCTGTCCGCGTCTGAGCGGCCATACGGATTGGTGCTTTTCGCGGCCCCGACCGCCCAGGTCCCGCGACCGTCGAACACGCTATTGTGGATGCCGATACCGTTGTTCCAGTATTGATTGAACGCGGCAGATAACCCGCGCTCCATGAATGTGTGGAAATTATTGGAGGACAATTGTTCCAGTGAGTAGAACTCCAGCAGGCGGCCGACCCGGATGGTGCCGAGGAAGGGGATTCGGCGAATCCCGATGAAGGTTGTCAGCAAGGTGGCGTCCCCACCGGCAAAATCGTATTCGACATTGAAAATCGTGCGATCGTACAAGCTTCCGCCGACATACAAACGTGTGCGCCGGAAGGTGGTGCCGCTGTCAAAATCCGGCAGGCTCGAATCGGCATCGAATCCGGCGAAGTCCCCCTGAACCCGGCCCCCGATTCGTATGTGTATGTCGTTGTCTGCGCTGTTGAGGCGGATGCCATTTTGCCATGAGGCATAGAGAGGAACGCCTTGGCCGCCTCTTTGCTCCAACTGGTTCAGCCGCGTTTCAAGTGCTGCGAGTCGATCCGCCTCATCCGCCGCGGCGAAGGTGCTCAATCCACAAAGGCTCAGCCCGATCATCCAATACCCAATCCTCTTCATTTGTATTCTTCCTTTGCCTGGTGTGTGCTTGATCCTATCGGTCTCGCTCTATTCATCCCGTGGCCCGGCAGCGATCTTCTCCAGCAGGCGCGGGCCGTCCAGGCTGCTGACATAGGGCATTAAGTCGCTTTGCGTTTCCAGCACGTATTCGGTGAGTTGATCGCGAACGACCTGAGCCAATTGCTCGGGATCCCATGGTTTGGCGATGTAGTGATGCAAACGAGCTTCGTTCACGGCGCGCACCGTATCTTCCAGGCCGGCTTGTCCGGTGATTAGTACTTTTCGTGTGGCGGCATAGCGGGGGTCGGCTTGCAACTGAATCAAAAAATCCACCCCGCGCAGTCCCGGCATTAAATGATCGCAAAGGACCAAGGCCGCCGCGATCCCGTCGGCTTTGCATTCGTTCAGTACGGCCAAGGCATCCTCGGAATTGTCCGCCGCTTCGAGTTGGATAATGGATTTAAACGGATCCAGATCCCGCATGATGGCTTCACGAACTTCCGCCTCATCTTCTACACACAACACCATCAGTTTGTTCATTTCGCGTGATTCCTTTCCGGTTGATTCAGTGTAGGCGACGGTTGGTGCGGAATACAAATGGAAAACACCGTGCGCCCGGGTTTTGATTCGACCTCAATGCGCCCCCCGTAACGAGCGATAATATTCTGGCTAATAGACAATCCAAGGCCCAGGCCGAATTCGATCCGGCCCAGCCGAGTGGTGTAGCGCATGTCAAAAATTCGGGACAGATGTTCGGGTGGGATTCCCGGTCCACTATCGACGATATGAACGACGATATCCTGTTCATTTGTCGTCGTTTCAATCCGCAATATGCCTTCATCCTCCATGGCATCGAGGGCATTGGCGATGATGTTGGTCCAGACCTGGTTGAGCGGCCCGGCGCTAAGGGGGACGGGGGGCAACGCGCCGTACTGGCGCTCAACCTGCACGTTGCGCAAGCGGTTGGCAAAAAGCCTCAAGGTATCCTCAATCCCCTCGTTGATGTCCGTGGTATCTCCCTCGGAGTGGTCTGTGCGGCTATAGGAACGCAGGCTCTTCACCAAATCGCCGATTCGCCCTGAGCAATGCAGGATATTGCGTAGTGCGCCACCCACTTGATGGTAGCGCTTCAGTCGGGCCAATCGCTCCGTGCGGGTGCCCGGCAAGTCCTTTTCCATCCGCTCGAATTCGGCAACGGAATAGACGCCCATTTGTACCAGGGCCTCGGCCAAATCCGAGTCATCAAGTGTGGCGGCGAGTTGCCGCCGTCGCTCCCGTTGTTCTCGCGTAGATACGGGCTTTTGTGTGCGCGCCCGCTCTATTTGTTCAAGGAAAACAGCGCCCTGAGGAAGCTCATCGGCCAGTTTACGTAAATCCTCCAGAATAAAGTCGGCGGCGCGGTTGATGGCCGCGATCGGGTTGTTCAGTTCATGGGCCACGCCCGCAGCCAATTGGCCCAGCGTGGCCATCTTTTCGGCCTCGACCAAGAGACTCTGCGCCTGTTGCAATTCGTGCAGCGCTTTCGCCAGCGCATCGCGCTCGTTCGACAACCGGCGGTTCAAGCTCACCACCTCGGTTTGCAGTTCCATCAAGCGGGTGCTGCGCCGCGCCATGGACTGGGTCAATACCGTGATGAAAGTGACCAGTAACGATTCGCTTTGCTGCAAGGCATTATCCAAATCCTCAAACGACACCTTGATAAAGGTGGTCGGCGTGAGGGTCCGGCAATTGAACTGGGACCCTGTGCGGCGGGTCAAGGCAAGCAGTCCGAGAATCTTGCCTGCGGTCTGGGAATGAAAGATCACCTCTTGCCCGTCCATGATCCGGTAGAGTTTCACCTGCCCGTCCAGCAGGATGTAGATACTGTCCAAGGGGTCCCCTTGACGAAAGATCATCTCTCCCGCCGGCAAATGGGAGCGCGGTGGCGTAATCAGTAGCGAGTCCAATGCCCGGATCATCCGATCCTCGACATCGGCATCCGGTTCGTTCAATCGGCTTAGTAATGTGCGGGGTTCAGACAAGGCAGCAGCCTATGGCATCAGGTTCAACCAGTCCCAAATCGGGGGCGCAATCAAGACGAAAACCAGGACCCCGATGGTGCCGACGATGGCGCCCATCAACGCCATTTGCTTGGTTTGGACTTGGCCGGTGGCATAGGCGATCGCGTTGGGTGGCGTACTGATGGGCAGCATCATCGCCAGCGAAGCGCCAATGGCGACGAATACCGCCGCCGTGACACGATTCATGTCGTCACCCAACGAGACCGACAGGGTCATGGCGATGGGGACCATAAGGTTGGCCGTGGCGCTGTTAGAAATGATTGTACTGAAAACCAAGGCGACGATGCACAAGGCTCCAGCGATGACGGCCACCGGCATGGCTGACCAAGGCACCAAGCCGATCAACCAAGCATCCAAACCGGTTTGCCCCACGCCTGCGCCGAGGGCAATGCCGCCTGCGACCAGCCAGAGGACGCTCCATTGCATGGAATGGAACTCCTTCGTGCTGATCAGCCGCGTGCTCAGCATCACCACAACCGGTAGAAAGCCGACAATGGAGGAGGGGATCCCGTGCAGGGGTTCGGTAAACCAAAGCAGGATGGTGGCCCCTGCCACGACATAAAAGAGAATGGCTTGGGGGCTCTTATCATAGGTCGAGTCGATTTGAATGGTAATCGTCTTGGACGATGTCGGGAATAGACGAATCAAGGTTTGCCAGGCAATCAGCATCACCACGATCATAAACGGGAAGATCAGCGCCATCCATTGAATGAAGCTGACTTGGATGCCGCGATCGTGCAGGGCGCCCAAGGCAATCGCGTTCGGTGGCGTGCCGACCGGGGTGCCCATCCCGCCGACATT